>JAIRSR010000273.1 GCA_031255355.1 Clostridiales bacterium | reverse complement strand
CGCGACCACGCCGTAGGTCTATAATTCGGAAAGACGGAACACAGGCTGCCACATGCCGTAGATTTCCTTTACCACCACGCGGATTCCGTCGGTGCGGATCGGCGCGGAGCCGAGGGCGGTCAGCGCGGCGGTCAGCGCGTCACAAGCGTCGTCAATATCCGATTGCGCCGCGTTTGGATCGGTCACTACCGCGACGGCGGCGGCAATCGCTTCCGTCAAAGCGTCCCAACTTTCGGTATTGTAATCCGACGGATTCAGCAGCCTCATGGCGTCGATCAGTTCCGTCAGACGCGTGATATCCAATGGGTGGTGGCTGCCGAGGGCGCGAATCGACCGCGCCTTTGCCTCATGCTTTGTCAAGGGACGGCTGTACAGCAGTGTTTCGGAAATCTTGCCTAAAAAGAGGTACTGCGCCGGTCTGCCTTGCGCGTCGGGGTCCCCGCCGATGACGAGTTTATCCGCGCTTCCGGTCGTCGAGCGTTTCATTGCGCCCGTCGCGGGTACGGCGGCTGCTTGCTCGCCGTTGAGATACAACCGCACCGTGCTGTTGTCGTAGGTGGCTACCGCGTGATACCATTCGTTGAACGCGACGGATTTCGCGGCGATTGCCTTGCGGTACGTCCCGCCGATATTGAGGTGGAACTCAAGGTCCGGCGTGTTGGTGTTGTTGCCCCTTACGACCACGCCGAAGCCGCCGCTTTCCATGTTGCTGACGACGGTGTAGGCGGTGCCGTTTGCCGCCGCGCTCACCATAAAGGTGACTTCCAGCGACATGGACGATTCGATCATCGTGTAAACCGGGGCGGTGAGCGGCATGGTGAACGCCTCCGCGCCCTTGCCCGTGTGGTTTGATACGTTTTTGAACAGTTGCGTATCAAAGGTGTATGACGGCGACGCGCCCGCCGTGACGGGGTTGCCGCCCGAAGCGTTGTTCAGTTGGCTTGTGTCGGAGTAGTCCACGTCCATTACCTCCGCCGGCGGCACAAGCATATCGGGGTCGAACGGTTCCTCCGCGCTCATGGTGTCAAAATCCGCCGAGAGGAAGCCGTCGCCCGTCAAGCCGAACGAGCCTGTCGGGTATACCTTTAAGGTGTACGTCTTTTGCGGCGCGAGGGGTAATTTGCTGTGTTCCAACGCCAGACTGACTGCGCTTGGCATGGGCTGATACCAAAAGTCTGACCACGAACGGAACGTATGCGCAACCGCGCCGGTCGCGCGGTCGATTACGTCAAACCGATAGGAATACACGATTTCGCCGACGGTACTTGCCGCCGGTAACGCCGCTTGATCAAAGGATACGTTCAAAATCCGCAAATCGCCGTTGTACGCGGCGGTGAGGTTGGCGTTTTGACCGAATACGGGCTTTTGCGCCGCCTGTACCCGCGCGGCGGTGTAGGGGAACGACTGCGGGTTGGATACGTCAAACGTCCAAACTTGGTCTAAGTAGCAATCCGCTTCAAAATCATAAGTCTTTATGGTGACGACGGAACCCTCCGCTTCCACCACAAGCCCCTGTGCCACGTCCAGCGCGGAGGGGGGCGACTGCCCTAAAATCATCGCGTCCGGTTCCAGGTAGATTTTGTCAAAGCCGGGGACGTTCACGGTGGTGAAGCCGCCGTCCTGCCATATGGAGCGCGGGTCGTTGTTCGGCGTGTGGATATGCCCCGAAAAAACTACCGCTTGCGGGAAGTTAGAGAAAATTGATGCGGTTCCGTCCCCCACGCCCGCAGGATTGCCGTGATACGTGCGCCGCGAATCGGTAAGATAATGCGTCTTGTCCAGCGCGTGGTGCATCAGGACAAAAACAGGCTTATTCGGGTCGTCCGCGACTGCCGCCTGCATTTGCCGCACCGCCCAATCCGCGACGAAACTGTAATTATCCTCGCCGTGGCTTTGCGTCCTCCCGGTCGTTTCGTCGAGTGCGCCGTAGCCCGGGCTGATCGCGATAAAGTGATAGCCGTCTATTACATAATGTGCGTTGGGTTTGCTGCCGGTGTACTGCTCAAAAAGCGCGGGGGTGTTCGCCTCATGGTTGCCCATGCTCGCGATCAATTGAATCCCGCTGTTTAAGCCGCTGATGATTTGGCTGAACGATTGATAATCCGATTCCAGCCCCCATTGGTTTGTCATGTCACCCGCTACGCCGACTGCGGAAAGCCCCGCGATACTGTTAAAGACGCTGACCGCCTTTTGCAGACGCGGCGCGGTGTGCGGCTTTTCGTTGCCGTTGTGCGTGTCGGACAGCATACCGAAGATAATGCCGTCCGTATCGGCGGCGGCGGGAAGCATCGGTAAGACGGAGCAGAGCATGGCAAGAACAAGAACGACGGATGTAATTTTGAGTTTTTTCACGGTTTTACCTCCTTGTTTTTTGAAATTTTAATTTGTTATGTAGATTCCTGTATATCAAGTCTACCATAATAACCTATAGGGGGATATAATAAAAAAGCGACTTAATATAGTTATTCTTACTAATTTGTCCGCTTCCCGCCGACGGCGTTCGACGCGGTTCGCGCGGGAAATACGCCGAAACGCAGATGATACGCGGAGTTTCACGTGAGCGTTGCTCCGAATAGATTCCAAAAAGTGACATTTTACGTCTATTGACTTTCCCACAAGTCGGTGTTACAATAACCCTGTAGTAAGGCTTAGGAGCGCGGCGAGGCGCTTTGTCGGGAGGGATTGTGATGTGCGCGGCGAAAAACACGTTGGCGGAAAGCGGCGGCAAAAAGAGTTCCGGCTACAAAAAAATCATCAGCATTTTTGTGCTGTGTATTCTGGCGGTCGGCTCTATCGCGTACCTCGGCAACCAAGCGGGGGAAAAAATCATCCGCGACGGGTTGTACCAATCCCAAATGGCGAATATCGGCTTTTGCGAAACGATGTTAAACGACGAGTTTATGATTCTTTACGAACAGCAAAACCGCATACTAAAAGACCTCAGCGCACAGGAACTGCTGCTGGCGGACGACGAAATCACCTACGCGCGTTCGGCGAGTATCGCCCGCCTTTCGGACGAGTTGAAAATTTTGGCTTCGTACCATTCCAACATTAAAGAATGCGGGCTGTATATCCCCTCCGCGAATATGATTATCAACAACCTTACCTTTTTAAGCGTCAACGACCGTGAAAAAGAGGCGGACATTCGCGGTTTTATGCAAAACGGCAACGGACAACTCTCTTTTTACGGCGGCGATTTGATTTTTTACATGAGCCAACCGCGCAACGGCGGCGGCGCGAACCAACTGATTATTTACACCGTCATCGACGGTCAAAAATTGAAAAATACGCTGGCGATGATTAACCCCCGCGCGGTCAATATTTTAACTTCTATGACATTTTCCGACAAGATTTACAGCGGTGGCTTGACGGACGGTGTGGCGGCGGGATTGGAAACGATGTCGGAAACGCACCGCGAGGGCGGCGTGTTCGAGCGGACGTTCAGCGAAAAACGGTATTGGGTCGCGTTCACGCCGCTGCACCCCTACGGTTTGATGATCTACTCCTGCGTAGAGGAAGCGGCAATGACGCGGAATTTGCAAATTCTCAACCTGCTGTCGGCGGCGTTGTTCGCCATATGTATTTGCGTGATTCTGGCGTTTATCCCCTTGACACAGCGCATTGTCTACCGCCCTGTCAGCCGCCTGATTGCGGCGTTTGAGGAACTGGACAAGGGCAATCTGGACGTGAAAATTGAATTTTCGCGCAAAGATGAATTCGGCTATCTGTATCATGTGTTCAACGAGATGACGCAAAGCATGAAGGTCCGTTTTAATCAGTCCTT
>JAIRSR010000269.1 GCA_031255355.1 Clostridiales bacterium | reverse complement strand
GTTCACGGCAACCTTGCTCCTTGCCGCAGATTTCACGACAGGCGAATATACAGTGCGCGTTTCGGATCGGTATCATTCCGGCGAACTCCCCGTAACGCTGATCAACGTTTCGGATAAATCGCGGGTCATCACCGAGCTTCAAGGCTTAACAGGCGGCGCGTTCACCGAAAAACTGACTTCTGTTAACACTCAACTCATCTTGGAATGGGACTTCGCGCTGAAAGCCGACGCGCTTAGCAAGGCGAAGCCGGAATTGGGCGAGGTTATGGAACGGCAAAAGCCGTTCGACGGCAACGAGGTCGGCGCGTTCTTACGCAAACTCGATCGGTCTGCCGTTCTCGCGCTTTTGAACAAAGGAAGCGCCTTTCCGCTACAAGATTATTTAAGTCTGTTTCCCGAACTTGACCGCGCGGCGGTTGCGGCGTTTTCCGCCAATATCGGCGACAGGGGCAGAAGCGCGGCGTTCACCCTCCTTTCCAACAAAAGCATCACCGGCGTTGACGCGTTCGCGGCGGCGTTCCAAAACGCGGTAATCGTCGCGCAAATATCCTACCCGCTTTCGGGCGGGTATGGTCATATACCGCAAATCATCGATGACAACCGCGCGTATTTGTCGTCAAAAGGGTTTAATTTCACCGTTTATGACGCGAACGCCAAACTCGATTTCGCCCAAAAGCTGGCGGGTGTGTACGCGTCTTTCGACGCGCTTAAATCCGCCTTTAACGCGGTGTCGTTCACCGCGCCGCCGCGCGGCGGAAACAGCGGCGGCAACGCGTTTGGCGGCAAGGGCGGCGGAACAGTGAGCGGCGGCGTTGTCCCCTCCGATGACGGCGGCGGTCCGACGCAAGGCAACACGGCGAAAGAACTTCCGTTCACCGACCTGCAAGGGGTGGAATGGGCGGTTGACGCACTGACCGCGCTGTCCGAAGCGCGGGTAATCAGCGGCACGGGCGGCGGCAAGTTTGAACCGAATCATCATGTAACGCGTGAAGAAGCGGCAAAGATGCTCGCCGGCGCGTTCGGCATAACGGGCGGCAACGCGAACTTTTCCGACGTAACGCCGGACGATTGGTACTATTCATACGTAACCGCGCTGTGCGGGGCGGGCATCGTAAACGGTCTTGCCGACGGACGGTTCGGTGCGGGTGAGGCGATTACAAGGCAGGATTTCGCGGCGATACTTTACCGCGCCGCGCAATACGGCAACATTTTGCGGGACGCGGTGAGAGCGTACACCCCCACCGACGCGGCGCAAATCGCGGATTACGCGGCCGAAGCGGTATTCACGCTGTGCGGGGCGGGGATCATCTCCGGCTACGAGGACGGCTCGTTCCGCCCCGGTTTACCCGTAACCCGCGCTGAAGCGGCAAAGTTAATCTACGGCGTATATCGCTTGACACGCGGAGGTGCGGCCAATGACTAAAAAATTACTCTCGGTTTTCATGATACTCCCGCTCGTGCTGACGGCGGGATCTCTTGCGGGAACCGCCGCCGACGCGCCGCAGTACGACGATGCCGAACTCGTTTTCATACTCGGGTTTATGGATCAAGGCGCGTATACACCCGAAAAGCCCGTCACCCGCCGCGAACTCGCGACCGCCGCGCTCACGCTCATCAACGCGCCGGCGGTAAGCGAAAAGATTTATTTCACCGATGTGGGCGCGGACGACAGCGCAATCAACACGGCGGCGGAACTCGGCATAGTGAACGGCTACAATCATCAATTCAACCCCGACGACGCGGCGACCTTGCCGCAGGCGCTCAAAATATTCAACAACATTTTGGGCTACACCTTTCAGGAACAGCAGTCGGGCGGGTACCCCGGCGGTTGCCGCGTGGTCGCGCAGCGGCTTGGTTTAACACGCGGCGTGACCGAAACCGACAGCTTGAAACAGGCGGATTTGCTCCGTCTAATACGCAACGCGCTTGAGGTTGACATAATGCTCCAATATCAGTACGGCGAAACTGTGTCGTACGCGTCGGAAAAAGGCAGGACGATTGTTACCGAATACCACGGTTACGACATCGGCAAGGCAGAGGGTGTAGTGACGCAAAACCGTTACAGCGGACTTACCGACGGTTCGGCCGCCGCCCGCCCGCTGATTCGGATAGACGGCGAGGCGTATCTCTGCCCGCTTGCGGAAGCGGACGGTTTGTTGGGCGTGCGTGTGAGGGCGTATTACAAAATAGAAGACGAGGAAAAGACGATTATTTGGCTTGCGCCGGTGAAAACGCCCGAAAGCGTAACCATAAGCGCGGACGAGCTGATTTCGTTTGAAACAGGCACACTCACTGCGGGCGGGAACGGACGCGGCAGGACGTACAAGCTTGCGCCGGGCTTGATTGTGCTGTATAACGGCGAAAGCCTGCCCAACTTCACCGCAGACGATATACTTGTTCCTTACGGCGAAGTAACTCTTATGGATACCGCGTTAAGCGGCGTTTACGACGTTGCGGTAGTTTCCGGTTGGCAAAACTGCGTTGTAAGCGGCGTGAACAAGGATAAAAGCATAGTGTATGACAAAAACGGCGGTGTGTTCGAGCTTGAGCAAACGAACGGACGGATTGTCGAACTGCGCGGCGCGGACGGCGAAACGGCGGACTTCAGCGCAATCAAGCAGGACGCCGTGATTACCTTTATGGTAAGCAAAAACGGTCAAGTGGTGCGGGGGGTCATTTCAAACCAAACAATCTCGAATAAAGTCGATGAAGTGAGCAATATCGAAACCGCTCGCGGTACATTGCGCGAAATCAAAATCGGCGAAACGCTGTATACCGCCGCGAACAACCTTAAAAAAGGCGTTTACGTCGGGATGGACGCGGTGTTCCGTTTGGATATGAACGGAAGAATAGCTGATTTCTCGCTCCGCGCAGGTTCGCTTCGCGCGGGGTTGATTACGGGCGCGGCGCAAAAACCGGGGATTAGCGGCACTGTAATCGTCCGCCTGTTTACCGCAAGCGGCGAGTGGGAAACGCGCTCCCTTGAACAAAAGGTTGAAATCGACGGCATAGTCACGCGTGACAGCGCGGCAATCGCGGCGGCACTCAACAAACGTCAGCCTGTAGGCTATTCCCTGAACACGGCGGGAGAAATTAACAAAATCGATACGCCAACCATGAGCGCGGAGGAAAACGACGACGAAAATATCATCACCGATTACGAGTTTAACGCGCTGGCGACCATGCGCTATAAACTCACAGGCAGAACGTTCGGCAACAAGGTAAACATCGACGACGAGGGTACTATTTTCCTCCTCCCCGCCGAGGAGAACAAGGCGGACGAAGATAGATATTCCGTCGTAGGCACGGCGTTCTTTTCAAACGACCTGTACTATTCTGTCGGCGGTTACTCGTTCGGCAAAGGACGCGTGATCAGCGACATCGTGGTGGCGCAGGAAATCGAGCGCGAACCCGACCTTAACACCCAATGGCTCATCGTCGATAAAATCACCAAGGTAAGCAACGGCGACGGCGCGGAGGTGAGCAAAATATACGGCTATGAAAACGGAAAGTACGTCGAATACACCACGCTGCCCGAAACCGCCGTTGTCACAACGGACGGCAAGCAGATCATCCGCGGCGACGTAATACGCGTGGCACGCGATTCCAAGGACAGAGTCACTATGGTCGAAACGATATACACTTGGAAAGATAAGACGCGGTACTTCACGCCCAATCCTTCCGCCGAGGCGTTTGACGCAAACATTCGGTTTGCGGAGGGCTTCGTCTATCTGCGCGACGGCTATAACTGCCGCGTCGTGATGAAAGACTCCGTCACGGAACCGATCCTTGCAACCGACCTTTGGGAAAATTATAACCTCAACTTGTTTAAGCTGTACATCTGCACCGCCGAGGGCGGCGAAATCAGTACAATCGTAAAGGCGACGTATAACGATGTGCTTGATTACGTCCACAACGGCGCGGACTGTTCGCGGTTCATACTGCACACACGCGCGTCCGTGCCGCAAACTATGGTAATATACAGATAAAATATAACAGAATAAGGAGTGTCAAGATTGAAAATTTTAGTCACAAATCCAATCGGTTACGAGCGCGATTCCTTTTTGGACGCGGAGACCTGTGAGCGGTTGAACAAGTTGGGCGAAGTAGAGTACAACACAACGGAACGCCATTTCACCCGCGAAGAACTCAAGGCGAAACTCGCGGACAAAGACATTTTGCTCACGGGTTGGGGTACGCCTAAGCTGGACAGCGAACTGTTACGGGGCAGCTCCGTCAAACTCGTCGCGCACACAGGCGGCTCGGTAAGCCTTTTGCTGCATATGAGCGTTTACGACTTAGGAATCAAGGTCGCCTCGGGCAATCGCTACTATGCCGAATCTGTCGCGGAAGGAACACTGGCATACATACTGTTTGCCCTGCGCAAACTCGATTATTTCGCCGCCGAGGTCAAAAAAGGCGAATGGCCGATTAACGCGGCGGCGTATAACGAAGGCTTGCTCGACCAAACGGTCGGTGTGATAAGCCTCGGCGCGATTTCGCGTAACCTCATAAACATGGGCAAGGTGTTTCGGATTAAATTCAAGGTCTATTCCCACCGTCCCAACCCCGAAACGGCGAAAGAGCTGGGCTTTGAATACGCGTCGCTTGAAGAGATTTTCTCTACCTGCAAAGTAATCACTCTGCACACGGCGCAGAACGCGGAAACGTATCACATGATAGACATGCCGCTGTTAAAGCTTATGCGGGACGGCACGGTGTTCATTAACACCTCGCGCGGTTCGGTGGTGAACGAAGCGGCGTTGATAGAGGAACTGAAAACCGGGCGTTTCAGCGCGGTGCTTGACGTTTACGATGTTGAGCCGTTGCCGCAGAACAGCCCGCTGCTAAAACTCGATAACGTGTCGTTGTTCCCGCACCAAGGCGGGCCGACGCTCGACAGGCGGCGCATAGTCGGCGAAAAAATGACTGACGACATCGAACGCTTTATCAACGGCAAGCCGCTGCTCGACCAAATTCCCCGCCATATAGCGGAAGAGATGACAACGTGATTATAGTTAGGAGAGATGATTATGAAATTATCGTGCAGTACAATTACCTTTGACGGTTGGCCGATAGAGCGCGTGGGCAAACTGTGCGCGGCGAACGGCATAACCGCGCTCGAAATACGCACAGGGCTTGAAAGCCGCTGGTCGTCGCTCGAAATGTCCGAACAGGAAGCGGCGGAGCTAAAAAGCACTCTCGCTCAATACGGAATGGTCGTTTCCAACTTGGGTTCTGCCGTCGCCCCGCGCGGTTACGAAGCGGAGCAATTGCCGTTGTTCGCGCAAAATTTAAGGCTTGCGCGTCTGCTCGGCACATCGGCGGTTAGGATTTTCCTCGGCAATTTCCCCAACCACCCGACCATACCGTATCAAACCCCCGACGACGCGGCGATTATCAAATTCGTGCGCGAATGTTGCGGAATGGCGGCACAGCAAAACGCCGAAGTGTGGATTGAAACGCACAACGAATATTCCAAGGGTAGCGTACTGCGCGGCATCCTTGACGGAGTGAACTTACCTAACCTAAAAATCATTTGGGACATCATCCACCCGCTCGAGGAGGGGGAGGAGGTCGGGCAAACGCTCGCAACGATTGGCGGCGATATTGCCCATGTCCACTTGAAAGACGGTGTACCGAACGCGGGTCATCCCGAATATATCTATACCGACCTCGGCGACGGCGAATTGCCGATTGCGCAGATTGTCGCCGCGCTACAAGCGCGCGGCTATGGCGGCTATTATTCGTTGGAGTGGGAAGATATATGGAAAGACGAAATCCGGCACCTGACCGCCGACCTCGTAATCCCAAAGTTCGCCACCCTAATGGCAAAGCTGAAGTAGGGGCGGTAATTCCGGAGGCGGTCTGCGGTTTATTCCGGCTTTTAAGGAGGGTATGAGAATTCATCAATTTTTCTTGACAACTTCATAACTTTAGTAGTATAATTTGGTTTAAGTGATGACGCGGGGCGGGGGTTCGCGCGGAAAAAGAGGGGGAGCGGCTTATGTTTGCGGCTATTCTGCTTATCATTGTTTTGGCGGCGTTGTTCGCGCTGCTCAAACTGCAAAGCGGGTTTGCGCGCGTTACGTTTCTGTTGGCGTTCGGCATAACGCTGCTGTTGCTCGCCTCGATTTTATACAGTTCCAAGGTGACTACGCAGCGGTTCCCCGGGGGGATTGACTACGATGTGGTGATGTTCTTTCACAACAGCCGTCTGCCGATTCCGACCACGGTGCTGATTTACAACTTTTGCCTGTCGTTTTTCATGGCGCTTTCCGGCGTATGTTTCGCGATGCTGATTGGAATGAAGCCGAGGTTTGCCGTGTTTTTGCTCGGTTTCCCCGCGCTTCTTTTTCTATACCTCACGCCCGGGACGGCATACGGCGTTTATCTATCCGAAAACGGCGGCTTGCCGTTCGGGTTGTGGCGGCAATTGCTGGCGCGTTACGGCGGCGCGGCGGCGGAGTGCGTGTTTTGGCTGTACGCGTTCGCGCCGTTTGCCGAAATCGTCCGTCAAATCGCGTCGTCCAAAATATTCACGCGGAGGAAAGACCTCATCGTCACCGGCGCGTGTCTTTTGCTACTGAACGCCTTTACGCTCATTGCCTTTCGGCTTGGCGCGTTCGCACACATATGGTTTAACAACGTCGATGTTTCCAAACTTCCCACCCGCCTGCAAAACGCGGATATATTCGTCACCACGCCGATTTTGATTATCGGCATGTGCATCATTATCATATTGCTGCTGCTGTACTTCCGTCCGTTCAGTGTGTTTACGCTGGTACATAAAAACACCGCTTTTGAACTGAAGCGGATGCTGAATAAAAATTTGAGTATGCAGTTGCACGTGTACAAAAACGCGTTCCTCTCGCTGGGGCAGTGTTTGAACTTGATTCGCCTTGGTTCGGAGCGGGACGAGCGGGAAATGGTAGCGCGGAACGTCACGCTCGGCGCGGATATTGTACGGGAGCACGTGGAACTGCTAAGCAACACTCTTTTGATGTTGAAGCGGGCGGTGGGCGACGCTGTGACGCTGGAGGTTGACGTTGCGCAATGTGTGCGCGGCGCGGTGGAAAAGACCATGAACGACGGCGAGATTCAACTTTGCGGCAACTACGGTGAGAGCCGCGCCGTCATTAAGGGCGACGCGTTCCACCTAACCGAGTGTTTCGTCAATATCCTAATGAACGCGCGGGAGTCTATGCAGAAAACGGCGCGTTCGCCGCAAATCCGCATTGATATGACCATCGAGGGGGAGTATTGCATGTTGGAGTTTATCGACAACGGCGCGGGAATCGAAAAGCGCGACCTGCGGCACGTGTTTGAGCCGTTCTACTCTACCAAACCGTGCGGCAGGTGCGGAGGAATCGGGCTGGACTACGTGCGCAACGTCATAGTGAGCCACAACGGTGAGGTGCGCGCTTTGAGCGTCCCGGGGAAATACGCGAATATTCAGTGCGCGTTCTACTGCAACGCGCTTGGGAGGAGTTAACGCGGCGTTATGGGAAGTGAAAAGGTGAAACTGGTCATTTGCGACGATTCCGCGCACTTGTGCGCTTTGCTCAAGGAATACGTCGATATGTCGGAGGATTTGGAATGCGTCGGCACGGTAACTGACGCGGAGCGGTGCGCGGCGGCGGTGGAGACTTCCGGCGCGGAGTTACTGCTGTTGGATATTCAAATGGACGAGGCGCGGTCGGGCATCGATATGCTTCCCCGGCTGAAATCGCGGTTTCCCGAACTTAAAATCATCATGCTTACCAGTCACGACAACAGCCGCTATATCTTTCTGTCCATTCTGAACGGCGCGGACGGATACGTGATCAAATCAGTAGACGGCGAAAGTATGGTAAACGTGATTCGCGAAACGTACCACAAGGCAAACGGCGCGTCGGATGATGTGATGAAAGCGTTTTTGAAAGAAACACAGCAGTTATACGACAATTGGTGCAACGCGCCGCATTTGATTAACGATTTGGTCAAACTTTCCCCTTATGAATACGATATTTTGAAAGACATCTACAACGGCGTTAGTTACAAGGAGTGCGCGGCAAAGCGGGTCATCGAGGAAGTCACCGTGAAAACGACAGTTTCCCGCATTTTGAAAAAATACGGCTTCCGCTCTATGAAAGACATGATTAAAATGTTAAAAGAGTTGCGCATCTTTGAAACGTGGTAGGCGATTGCCCAAAACGTGGTAAGAAATGGAAAAGTTCGCGAAAGTGCAACTTCCCCGAGGGGAAAAAGCGTGATATAATAGACTTGTCAGGGATTCCTTGACAGGTCTTTTTTACGGCGTGTACGGAAATTTAGACAGGCTCTAAAAAAATACGCGAACGGAAAGGGTGGTTGGATAATGAACAGGTGGGTCAAAGCGTTAGCGGCGGTGTTGTGCGCCGCGATGACGGCGGGTGTGTCGGCGGGCTGCGCGAACAAGGCGGGCGACGGCGGCGCGGGCGGTGTAAAAACCGTTACGGTATGGTCGTCCGCGTCACACTCCAAAACGGTGTACGAAGCGTGGATCAAGCGTTACAATGAAACAGAGGGCAGCGACAAGGGAATCCGCATCGATTATCAAGTGAAGGATTCCACCTATAGCCAGACTTTGAAAATCGCGCTTCAAAACGGCACCGCGCCTGATTTGTTCGAGGGGGGAATCGCGGAAAACGCCGATAACGGCTACGTGGTTTCGTTGGAGGACATAGCGGGCGGCAAGGAATTTATCGCGCCCTACGGCGATTTGCCGTACAGCGTCAAGCACAAGGGCAAGGTGTACGGCGTACCGATTACCATGCAGACACAGGGTTTGGTGTACAATAAGGATATGTTCAGGGCGGCGGGAATCGTGGACGCGAACGGCGAGCCTACCCCGCCCAAAACCTTTGACGAGTTGCGGGAGTACGCAAAACGCCTGACCGACCCGAAAGGCAAGAAGTACGGCATTATTCTGCCGCTGAAATGGCCGGGCTGGTTCGGCAGTGACATAGGCAATATGCTGCAAACAAGCGTGGGGCATATGGGGTTTGACCCGACAACGGGCAAATATGACTATACCGCGCTCGCGCCCGTGATGAAAGCGTACCTCGGCATGAAAGAGGACGGAAGCGTGTTCCCCGGCGCGGAGGGTGTGGATAACGACCCCGCGCGGGCGCAGTTCTCTATGGGCAACGTCGGTATGAAAATCGCGTTTCACTTTGACGTGGGCGTGTATAACGACCAATTCCCCGCGACCTGCGATTTCGGCATTGCTCCGCTTCCCGTCGCAGACCTTGACAACGCGTACAAGCAACGCGCGGACGTGTTCGGCTCACTGCTGATCAACAAAGCGTCCGTCGCGAAACTCGGGGACGCGGCGTTGTTGGAGGCGGTGCGCTTCTTTACCTGTGATGAAACACTGCGCCATTTTTACGAGCAAGGCGTGGATTTGCCGTACAAGTGGGACATCGTAGCGGGAATCGACCTGCCGAACGCGAAAAAGGGCTGGCGGGAGTTCGCGCAAATGACTTCTTTAGGCGCGTTGTACCCGAGGGAGCCGGACCTCGCGTCCTCTATGGGCGCGAACGCGGCGTTGGATAAACGCTTTATCGAGGAGGTTTGGAACGGCGGTTCCACACCTGAGGCGTTGCTTGCGGACTATACGCGGGTGCGGAACGAGGCGTTGGAAAAATACCTCGCGGATCACCCGGAGGACGCTTTGAGCAACTATCTTGACAAGGATTACATCAGCAAGAATAAACGATGACAGTACCGGATTGGACGTGAAAGGCGTGAAACTGCGTATGAGAAGCAACCCCGGCGCGGCGGCGAAACGGCGTAGGATAACGCTGCAATGCTATCTTATGCTGGCGCTGCCTATCATAGGCTATTTGGTGTTTACCGTGTACCCGGTTTTGTGGACGTTCGCGTGGTCGCTGTACTCCTACAACGGCGTTGCGGTCAACGCGCGGTTTGTCGGGTGGGAAAATTTCGCGACGATGCTCACAAAGGACTTCACCTATTGGCGTATGTGGGGAAACACACTGCTTATGGCGGTGATGAAAATGCCGGTTGAGTTGAGCGCGGCGATGATTTTGGCTGTGATTTTGAGCAGACGCGGCAAGGCAAGCGGGTTTTTCCGCTCCGTGTACTATTTGCCGAGCGTCATCAGTATCGCGGTGGTCGGCTTGGTGTTTTCCAACCTGTTTTCCTACTTCGGCGTGTTCAACGGAATTTTGATGCGGTTGGGTGTGATCGAAGCCGAAGTCGATTGGTTTTCGTCCAAAGCCCTCTCGCTTACCGCGCTTACGCTGGCGGGGATTTGGAACACGTTCGGCGTAAACGTGATGTACCTGTTGGCGGCGTTGACCAACGTACCGGCGGAGGTGTATGAATCGGCGGCGTTGGACGGCGCGTCGGGCGGCGCGGTGTTCTTTCGGATTACACTGCCGATGATCGCCCCGGTGTTCCGCACCGTGCTGCTGCTGTCGCTGATTGGTACCCTTAGCGTGAATGAAATCGTCTTGGTGCTGACCAACGGCGCACCGGGCGGACAGTCATTTTCGGTGATGTCGTACTTAACGCGGCAATTCGTGCCGGGCTTTATCTCGTCCCACAACCTGCCGCCGCTCGGGTACGGCTGCGCGATGTCGGCGGTAACTACCGTACTGTTCGCGGTAATCGCGTTCGTGTACAGCAGGGTGAGCGGGACTATGGACGAAAACACATGACATGGAGGGACGGCGCATGAACGGCAATACGCGTATCGGCGGGAAAAAGAGCGCGGCAGCGGCGGCGGTGGATTATATCATACTCACCCTCGCGCTTGCGCTTACGCTGTTCCCGCTTGTGTACACCTTTCTCGGCTCGTTCAAGAGCAATATGGAAATTATGACAGACCCGGGCGCGGTGTTCCCTAAACTGCCGACGCTCGGCAACTATCGCGCGATTCTGAACGCGGAGGGGTTCAACGTGCTTCGTCTGCTGTGGAACAGTTCCTATTACACGCTGGCGAACGTGTTCATTACCGTGACAATTTCCGCAATGGCGGGCTACGTGTTCGCGCGGGGGGAGTTCCCCGGCAAAAAGGCGGTGTTCGCTTGCTTTACGGCGTTGTTGTTCGTCAAAACGGGCGGGTTGGATATCTATCCCAAAATGGCGATACTTTCCTCCCTGCATATCAACCAAGGCTTGGGCGCGTTGATTTTTATGCAGTTGTTCGGGATTCCGATTGTGAACATCTACCTGGTGCGCGGCTTTGTAAAGGCGTTGCCGCGAGAATTGGACGAGGCGGCGGAAATTGACGGCTGCGGCTTTACGGGCATCTTTTTCCGCGTCATTATGCCGCTTTTGAAGCCGATTCTCGCGACCATTGCCATACTCGCCTTTCAAGCGTCGTGGAACGATTACCTCATGCCGACGATTTTCACCGCCGCCGCGCCGGAACAGCAGACTTTGATTGTAGGGTTGATGTCGCTCCAACGCAGTGACGGCGCGGCGACAAGTTGGAACCTTATGCTTGCGGGAAGTGTGGTCGCGCTGCTTCCGGTACTCGCCGCGTATGCCGTCGGCAACCGCTTTTTCATCAGCGGTCTTTCGGCGGGCGCGGTAAAGGGCTGATTTACACCTTGATTCGGGCTTAAAAATAATCCACTAAATTTCAAAAGGAGTGAGATGTATGAAAAAGACGTTATTGAGGATGCTTGCGTTCACCGTTGTATGCGCTATGGCGCTTGGCGGGGTGAACTTGACCTACACGGGCGCGGAAGCGGGAGGATATGCTTACGACGACGATTTCACCGGGTATACTTCGGAAAACGCGGCAATCGGCGCGAATAACGCGGTACTCGCCGACGCGAACGCGCGGAATGTGATTGCTTCGGGAACCACCGCCGACGGTGTGGACTACCAATGGAACACCTCGGTAGTATACGGGCCGGAACACAGCGAGTGGGGAAAGGCGGCGGGCTTCGCGTGGCTGGACGGTGGTTTGAACGTTCATGATTATTGGGCGTGGGTGACGACTGCCAATTTCGAGTTGAAAAACTATCTTCTTACCTCGGTTGACGAGGCACAATTTACTATCATTTGGGGCTTTAACCCGACAGGCGTTCGCTTGGCGGTAAACGCGAGCGAAACTTCCTATATCGAGTTCGGCTTCTCAGGCGCACAGGAAGGCCGCGCACCCGAGAACGTGCCGCTCCGCTCGGCATACGCGCTGGTTGTGGTGAACGGCACGGCGGCGCAAACCGCGTACTGCCCTACGCCGTGGGACGCGGGAGGTTACAGATACTTCGATTGGACGGTGGTATTCGACGGCAACGAGGTGAACTTCACCGTAACCGACGCTGACGACCCGGCAAATACGTGGAGCGGCGATTTTTCCGGCGCCGACGTATACAACCTCCGCACCGGGGCAACGTATCCCGCCGCGTTTTACGCAAAGGGGGACGATGCTTCCGCCCTTGCCAACATGAAACTGAATTACAGCGGCGAAGCGCCGGAAGTGTACGACTATGACGACGATTTCACCGGATACACTTCGGAAAACGCCGCAATCGGTTCAGCAAACGCGGTGCTTGCCGACGCGAACGCGCGGAATGTGATTGCTTCGGGAACCACCGCCGACGGCGTGGACTACCAATGGAACACCTCGGTAGTATACGGGCCGGAACACAGCGAGTGGGGAAAGGCGGCGGGCTTCGCGTGGCTTGAAAACGGCTTGAACGTCGAGGACAGATGGGCATGGGTGACCGCCGCCAATTTTGAGTTGAAAAACTATATCCTTACATCAATTGACAAGGCACAATTCACCACCGGTTGGGGGTGGGATATTATCGGCGTTCGCTTGGCGGTAAACGCGAGCGAAACTTCCTATATCGAGTTCGGCTTCTCGGGCGCACAGGAAGGCCGCGCACCCGAGAACGTGCCGCTCCGCTCGGCATACGCGCTGGTTGTGGTGAACGGCACGGCGGTGCAAACCGCGTATTGCCCTACGCCGTGGGAAGCGGGAGGTTACAGATACCATGATTGGACGGTGGTATTCGACGGCAACGAGGTGAACTTCACCGTAACCGACGCTGACGACCCGGCAAATACGTGGAGCGGCGATTTTTCCGGCGCCGACGTATACAACC
>JAIRSR010000194.1 GCA_031255355.1 Clostridiales bacterium | reverse complement strand
TGATGAGCCAAAGGATGTCGGTGTCGTGAACGACGTACAGATTCGGGTCCAGCCCCGCGTCGTTCGAGGCGCGGCTGTCGCGAAGCGAGATGATAATGCCGCTTCCCTCCACCGGGGTAAGCCCCGCAAGCACCTCCGCGCGTTCCAACTGCCGTGAAAGTACGGTGGAGTAGTCACTGCTCGCGATCGACTCCGCCTTGAACTCGTCGAGGTCGTCTTTCAGTTGCAGGACTTGCTCCGTCAGCGCGTCGTTTTTATCCCGCTCAATCCGAAGTTGCTGTTGGATGTATTCGGCGCGGGCGGTATCGACGTTGTTGACCCGGTTATAACTGACGCTTCTAATCTGTAGGGTGACGCCGAATGCCATAATCAGACAGACAGAGCCGATTGCGATTTGCACATGTGTCATTTTCATTCGTGTACTCTTCCTTTCTTGTTAAGACCTGTCCTCCCCCCCTCACGGAGGGATTTATTTTTTCTCACGGTAGACCGAGCCGGAGCCGCTTGCCGGGTTGCTCACGTCTAAATAGCCTCCGGCGTTTTCCCCTAATTTATCGCTGATTGCGCGGAGGGCGATGTTCAGTTTGTAATCCAAATCCTTGACATTGCCGACGCGGATTTCAAGTTTGTTGTTGTAGAGCAGCGTCAAATCGTCCGCCCGCGCCGCGTCGATTGCGGTAATTTGTTCCGGCGGGAAGTGGTTCCGCGCGGCGGCAATCACGGCGGCGACCGCGTCAGTTTTTTTGTCGTCGTCCGCTAACAGCCGCTTCCCGCCCTCGTAACTCAAAACGCCGGTGTTTTGAATGACGGGCACACCCGCAGGCGGCACACTGTTGTATTCCAGCATTTTACACGCGCCGTCGATGTAGATATAACCCTCGTTCAAAGGCAAATAGCCGCGCACCTCACATTCCGTGATTTTGATCTCGATACGGTTGGGAAGTTTGCGCTTGACGGTCACTGCCCTGACGTACGGAATCGCCGCGATCCGCGAGGCGGCCTTTTTTACGCTGACGCGGAAGAGGTTGTATTCGTAACTGATTGTGGAAGCCGCGATAATCTCCTCCGCGCTGACCGCCGCGTTGCCCGCGCAGCGGATTTCCTTTACGGCGAAAAACGGTGCGCGGCGAAAAAATATCATAACGCATAGAAAAAGAAAGGTGAAAAAAAGAAATTTTCTTCTTCTGCGGTTGCGTCTGATTCTTTTTTTGTAATCCTTGACGCGGACATTCCTGCCGTCATGCGTCGTTTTGCTTATGTAAGCCATGTTTTATTCCACCCTTTTGATATTTGCCCCCAGACCCGCCAGCCCGACCTCGAAAAATTCATAGCCTCTGTCCAAGTGGCAAAGCCCCTCGACTTCCGTAACGCCCTCCGCGTTCAGTCCCGCGATAATCAAAGCCGCCGCGCCGCGCAGGTCTGTTGCCGACGTTTTCGCGCCGGAGAGCCGCTTCACACCGCGAATCACCGCGACGCGTCCGTCTACCTTAATATCCGCGCCCATGCGGTTCAGTTCGGGGACGTGCTTGTAGCGGTTTTCAAACATATTTTCCGCTATGACGCTCGTTCCCGCCGCGACGGAAAGCGCGGACATCACCGGCGGCTGCGCGTCCGTGGGGAACCCGGGGTGCGGCAGTGTGCGGATAAAATCCACCGGGCGCGGCCTGTCCCCGACGGTAATGGTCATTGCGTCCTTTTCCTGCCGCAAGCCGCAGCCGCATTCCTTGAGCGCGGAGGTGACAGGTTGCAGGTGCGCGGGTATGACGTTGGTGATTGTGACGCTCCCGCCCGTCGCCGCCGCTGCGGAAAGGTACGTCGCCGCGACGATTCTGTCCGGGATTACCCTGTGTTCCACGCCGCCGAGCGCACTCACCCCCTCGATGGTAATCACGGAGGTACCCGCGCCGCTGATTTTCGCGCCCATTTTGTTGAGGTAACTTTGCAAATCGACGATTTCCGGCTCTTTCGCGGCGTTGGAAACTGTAGTCACGCCGTTTGCCAACGCCGCCACAAGCATGATGTTTTCCGTCGCCCCGACGCTTGGAAAGTCGAGGTGGATGTCGTCGCATTTGATTTCGTCCACGTTGCAGGTGATGTAGCCGTGCGCCTCGTCGATTGCGATCCCGAGTTGGCGGAACGCCTTTAGGTGCAGGTCGATCGGGCGCGGCCCCAATTCACAGCCGCCCGGCATGGAAATTGTGGCTTTTCGGCAGCGGGAGATAATCGCGCCCAAAAATATAATGGAGGACCGCATTTCCCGCATCAGTGCTTCCGGTATGTAGTGTGTCGCGATACCGCCGGAGTCGATTATGACCGTGCTGCCCTCCCACGCCGCTTTACAGCCCAAACCCTTTAGGATTTCTATGGAGGAGTACACGTCTTTCAGCCCGGGACAGTCATGTATAATGTTTGTGCCGCCGTTCAAAACCGTTGCGGCGAGAATCGGCAAAACGGCGTTTTTGGAACCGTGAACACGGACAAGCCCGTCCAGCCGCCTCCCGCCCTCTATAACCATTTTACTCATTGTTCGTATCAACCCTCTCCGTATAACGTTGCACTAATAGCATATGCGGAGAGAAATACGATGGTGATACGAATTACGCGGAACTGTCGCGGCGGCGGGTGATTTCCCCTGAATTTGGCGGCGTTATACGTTCGGTTCGCCCAAGTCCACGGGCTTTTCCGGCGCGGTGGAGTTCACGGGCTCCGTAACGGTACCGGGCGGCGCGGAGGATGAGGGCGGTGCGGACGACCCGGGCTGCGGTACGGCGGATTTTTCCGGCAACGCGCTTCCGTCCTCCGTTTCGCCGTTCGTTTCCGAAGATTCCTCCGTCGGGTCAACCTCCGCTTCGTGCGCGGTGCAGACCGAAACGGGCTGTGTGCCGGATTTGAAGTAACTTGTCCGAACGGACGCGCATTGGTCGCCCGGCAACGCGCCGCTTTCGGTACAGTAAGTCGCGGAAACCAAGCCCGTGCTTGCGGCAAAACCCTTTGCGGGTAGTTTTTTCGCCGCGTGTACCTCTTGCATCACCTTTTTCCATACGGGGATACAGGGATTCCCGCTGAAAAAACTCATGGAGCGGGGATTGTCGCACCCCACCCACACCGACGCGGCGTAGTACGGCGTAAAGCCCACAAACCAACGGTCTACATCGTTATCCGTCGTGCCGGTCTTGCCTCCGGTCGCGTAGGACGTGTTGAACCGCGCCGACGCGCCGGTGCCGTAATCCACTACGCCTTTGAGCATATTCGCCATAATCGCGGCGGTTTGTTCGGACATCGCTTTCGCGCTTTGCTTTTTATTTTCGAGCAAAACCTTACCCGCGCTGTCCAGCACCTTGGTGTAGGTCACGGGCTTGGTATAGATGCCGCGGTTGACAAAAGGCGCGTAGGCCGCAGTAAGTTCCAGGGGGGAAATTCCCTTTGTCAAGCCGCCGAGCGCGATCGCGAGGTTTTGGTCTTCCGCCGTGAGAGAGGTAACTCCGAGGTTGTTCCGCATAAAATTGACCGATACCCCCGCGCCCATTTTTTCCAAAATCTGCACCGGAATGGTGTTGATGGAGATTTCCAGCGCGTAACTGACGGAAGCGGGGCCGCGAAACCCCGCGTAGTAGTTGCGGGGGGACCAACTGCCGAACGTGACGCTTTTATCACTGAACACCGTCGCGGGTGTAATCAGATTATTTTCCACGGCGGGCGCGTACACCGCGATCGGCTTGATCGCGGAACCGGGCTGACGGAAAGATTGCGTCGCGCGGTTGAGCGTCCTGTCGGCGGTTTTTTCCCCTCTGCCGCCCACTACGCCCTTGACTTCCCCTGTGAGGGGGTCGAGCATGACCATTGCCGATTCCGGCGTTACGCCTTTCGGCGCGGCCTGGAAACTTTTCGGGTCGGTATACACCTTGTCCATGACGGACTGCACCAGGGGATCGACGGTAGAGTAAATCCGCAAGCCCCCGGTGTAGAGCATTTTGGACGCCACCGCGTCGGTATAGCCTTTTACGTCGCGCAAATCGCGGAGTACGTCGCTGATGACTTGATCGACAAAATAGGACTGCTTGCTTGCGGCTTCCCGCAATTTCCCCACAAAATTCAACGGTTCCGCGACCGCGTTTTGATATGTTTCTTCATCTATATAACCGAGTTGCAGCATCTTGCTCAAAATCAGTACCTGTTTTTCCTTGTTCGCTTCGGGGTTGGTAATCGGGTCGAACCGTGACGGATACTGCGTAATCCCCGCAATCGAGGCACATTCGGCAAGGGTGAGTTCGCTTACGTCCTTGCCAAAATAGTAGTTCGCCGCGCTCCCTACGCCGTGACAGCCCTCGCTAAGGTAAATCACGTTCATGTACAGTTCCAAAATCTGCTCCTTGGACATTTTTTTCTCTAAATTGACGGCGCGGATGATCTCTTGCGCCTTTCGCGTGGGCGATACCTCTTTATCTCCTGTTAAATTCTTAACGATCTGTTGGGTAATCGTACTCGCGCCGCGTCCGTTGCGCCTTAACACGTAATCGAACACAGCCTTTGAGGTGCTTTTTACGTCGAACCCCGCGTGTTTATAGAACCGCTCGTCCTCGATCGCGACAAAGCAATCCCGAAAGTAATCCGGCGTTTCGGTAATATCGACCCAGACGCGGTTTTCCTCGCCGTACAGCCGTTCATACTCGCCCGTTTCCCCTGTTTCCGGGTCGGTATAGTACACAAAAGAAGTCGCGTTCAGCCGCAAGTCCTCGATATTGAGGTCGCCTGTGGTGTCGATAAAGCCCAAAAGCGCACCCGCGACCACGCCTGTGACGACGATGATGCCGAGCAGCGTGATCCCTATGAAAATTTTTACAAACAGTTTGACGGAATTAGACATGGTTCCACCCCTATAGCGATTTCGCGTTTTGTGTTTTCATAATTCACCTATTTATACTTATTACCGTTATTATACCACAGTTAAATTAAAAAATCACGCAAAAAATGAATAATTTTGTCCGTATTGTGAAATAATAACCGAAACTATACCGATTTTCACCGCCAAAATACCAATCCTTGACAGAGGAGGCTTCCAATGGCAAAAAAAAAGATTTTGTTCATCGCCGGCATAGCGGCGCTTTCCTGCGCGTATTCCTTCCTGTTATTCACGGTCGGCTTGCGTTGCGGCGAAGCGCGGCGCGAACGGCACGAGCAAGCGTCGGCGGCAAGCCGCTATGTAGCGCGGGAGAGCGGCGGCAGAATCGCGGTATTTGAGGACGGCTCCGATACGCCGCTCAAAGTGCTGGAGATTGACGTAAGCACCCTGCGGAAACAAGACCAATTGCGCTTGCGAGAGGGAATCGCGGTGGATTCCTTGGAGGCGTTGGCGCAATTAGAGGAGGATTTCGGCAGTTAGCCCGCCCGCGCGGTCAGCGCGAACCATTCGCCCTCGCTTGCGGTATCGATGATTTTCAGTCCGTTCCGTTCCAGCGCGGCGGCAACGTCGTCCTTGCGGAAGTCAATAATGCCGGAACAAATCAACACGCCGCCGTCCTTTAAGTAACGCTTCACTTCGGACGCGAGGGGAATCAGTACGTCAGCGACGATATTCGCCGCCACAATGTCATACCCTGTGCCGAGTTTGCGCTTCAACGCCTCGTCCTCCGTGATGTTCCCGCAGTAAACGGCGTAGTTGTCGGCAACGCCGTTTCGTTGCGCGTTTTCAAGGGCGGCGCGTTCACAGTTCGGGTCAAGGTCCGCCGCGGCCGCGCTCCCCGCGCCGAGCAACCGCGCGATTACGGAAAGGATTCCGCTTCCGCAGCCCAAATCCAGCACCTTACAGCCGGGAGTAACGTACCGTTCCAACGCGCAAATACATAACCGCGTCGTTTCGTGGGTACCCGTGCCGAACGCCATGCCGGGGTTGATTTCAAAAACGATTCGCCCGCCGGGGTCAACCGCTTCCCATTGCGGTTTAATCAAAATCCGCTCCCCAACAGGTATGGGCTTGAAATACTTTTTCCAACCGTTCGCCCAATCCTCCTCGTACACCTTGCCGAGTGTGACGTCAAGACTGCCGAAGCGTCCGTCCGTGTCGCTTTGCCGAAGCGACGCGACGGCTTCCCGCGCCGCCTCTAATACCGCGCTTCCCGCGCCGTCGTCACTGACGTAAATTTTTACGCGCGTACCGCCGGATTTTGCTTGGATCAGCGCGTCGTCCACGTAATCCCAATACTGCCCGCGCGTTTCGAGAAACTCTTGAAAATCCCGCGCGTCCTCAATCTCAATGCCCGTAACACCCGCGCGGTACAACCTGCCGCTTAGCGGTTCTATGCCGTCCGTGGTGGTGTGTATCGTCACTTGTATCCAATCCAAAAC
>JAIRSR010000113.1 GCA_031255355.1 Clostridiales bacterium | reverse complement strand
CCCCGACCATTCCGCAATGGCTCAACGTGGAAGCCACGCGGGCGAATGTTAATTTTTCCGCTGTGTTGCAAAACGCGTTAAAGGAAACTTTGCATTTGACGGACCGATGAGATGAAATGCAATGATATGGTACACTCGAATGAAGTATCGTGTAACGTGCGCAACACGGAATTTGTATTTGATTGTATCCTTGGAAAAAAATGTAAATTTACAAAGCGGGCGCGGTGGAATCACAGCCGCGCCCGTGTTTTTTAGCGTTCGGTTTTCGCCGTTACCGCGCAAGCGGGACGTTCCCGCCGCGCCCGATGCGTATGACGTTCGCCATAATCAGTTCCAACGCCGTCCAACCGTCGGTTTTGCCGCTTTTAATCCGCGTATCCGCTTCCGCGCACTGCCGCATGACGGCGCGCAGGCTTGCCTCGTCGTGCCGCGTACATTCTGCGGCGTATCTTTTGGCGAGGAAGCGTCTGCCGGGCGGCAGGAAGTCCTCCGCGTCCCGCCCGAGCCGGCGGAACATATACAGCGACGCGAGTTGCGAATAAATCAGAGAAATCATCACCGTAGGCTGTTCCTTGTTGATCTTAAATTCGCGCAGCATAAGGTATGCCGCGCCCGCGTCGCCCGCCAAAAGTTTATCTGACATCGCGTATATTTTGAACTCCAGAGGAACCTGCACCAACGTATCAATCAGCGTCCGCGTAATCACTTCGCCGTCCGCCGCCGCAGACAGTTTGGCGCACTCCGTTTTCAGCGTATCAAGGGAACGCCCGCAAATCGTGACGAGATGTTCCATATCCTCCACTTTCATGCGCTTGCCCTCCGCCGCGAACGTTCTGTTGACCCACGCGCGGAGGTCTGCCGCGCTTTGCTTTGCGAACTCGACTGCCGTTCCGCGTGTTTCCAACAGTTTTAACAAATCCTTTTTAATCTTTTTCGCGTCCTCCTCGACGAAAATCAGCACGGCGTATTCCGGCACGGCGGCAAGCAACTCCGCCGCGCTTTTTTGATACTCCGCGAGGGTGAGGAACTCGGTGTGCTTCATCACCAACAGTTTTTGCGCCGCCATTTGGGGGTAGGTGTTCACCGCCGTTACAAAATCCCCGAACACTGCGGATTTTCCGTCAAACACGGTATAATTCAACTCCGCCATGCCGTCCGACAGCACTCTTTCCTTGATTTTCTCAATATACGACGTGTACAGGAAGCGTTCCTCCCCGTAAAAAAGATAGAGATTTTTCACGCCCTCTTTCAGTTGTTTGTTGAACTGTGTCACGGTAAGCGCCATTAGTGATCCTCCTCAATCGGTATTCTTGTCTTGCTGATGCTTTTGATGCCGTTTTTGTTGACGGCGATGCTGATGGTTCCCTCGCGGTAGGTTTTGAGTACCGTCGTCCCCGCCGCGGAAAGATTGCCGTGTACCTCGTCGGATAGCCGCGTTTTGCTGTTGTAACCCGCGTTGGCGATTGCGTATGACGCGCCCGCCGCGCTGATGAGCGCTTTGCTGTTTGCCGCCGCCGCGCCGCCGTCCCCCAAGCGTAAAACGTCGCTTTTTATGATTGCGCCGTCCTGTTCGGCAAGCAGTTCCCGCGCCCCGTCCGCGCCGAAGCCGCCCAACAGCAGGAAGCCGGTGCGGTAGCAGGTCATTTTGACTGCCGCCGAAGCGTCGCTTTTGGTTTTCGCGGCGACGTCATATTGCAGTATGTCAAACCGTATGCCGTCTATGTCCAGCCGATCCCCGGGCGAAAGACGCTTGACTTCCGCGCCCTTTTCGGCGGCAAGGGCGGCGATCGCGTCACCGTCCCCCTCCGGCAGGCAGACCGCGCCGATTGGCGTGTTGTTCAGCAGGTAAACCGCGCCGTTGACATTTTCCCGCTGTAACCCGGTCAGCAAAAGCGTGTCGATTTTGCCGAGGTTCTTAGAGCGCAAATAGGCGTAAACGTCCGTACCCTTTCCCGCGTCCACCAAAATATTGTATCCGTTCGGCGTGCGCACCTGTACGCCGTCGCCGCTGTCCGTGGCGATGAAATTCACCCGAATATCCCTCATGCCGATCACGGCGGGAACCGCATTACACAGCAACAGCGCGGCGGACACCGCCAAAGAGGTCGCCGTGCCGAGGTTTTTCACGCCGCGAACGATCACCCTGTACGCCGCGTACAGCCCCGCCGCCCAGCAAACCATCGCGCCGCCGCTTGGGGACGGCACCGCCGCCGTAAAATGCGGAATCGCGGCGAAGAGTTTTGAAATCAACAGCATCACGTGATTCACACGGTACAACAGCGGCGCAAGCGCGGCGGCGGTAAACGGCACGAGGCACATCACATATCCCGTAACGAGCGCGGTCAGAATCAGCGGCGCTATCAGTATATTGGTAAAGAGCGAGGCAAACGTCACCGTATTAAAACTGTACGCCAACAGCGGTGAGGTATACAAAAACGCCGCCGCGCCCGCGTTCGCGAGGTTGTAGCGGGAAATTTTGCCCCGCGTTAAAATCAGCCCGAGCGTCGCGAGGAACGAAAGTTGAAAACTCACATCCCGCGTGAAAAACGGATTATAAGCCGCCATAAGCGCGGAGGACAGCATGAGTGCCGTCAGCGCGTCGCGCCGCAGTTTCGCGTTTTCCAACAATATGCCGAACGCCGCCATAAGGGAAGCGCGTAGGATCGACGGTTGCGCCCCCACCACAACGGTGTAGGCGAAAATCGCGCCAAGCAGTACGCGGGCAAGCCGTTTGCGGTTGGTCACCACGCTTCGCGCCCCGAAGCCGATAAAGATAATGAAAATCGCCACGTGCTGCCCCGATACCGCCGTAATATGCAGCAAGCCGCTTTTCCGAAAGGTATCGTACAGCGCGTCGGAAAAATCCCGCTTGTCGCCGATTAGAATTCCCTTTGCCAACGCGCCCTCGTCCCCCGAAAGGTGCCGATCCATGACCCTGTTTACATAATCCCGCGCGTTTGCGCCCCATACGAGGAGGTCTACCGTCCTTTTGTTGCTGCCGATGACCTCCGCTTCCGCATCGTTTTGGTAAATCCGCGCGAATACGCCCCGTGCGGCGTTGCGTCCCCGCGCGTCATAGTCGCCCCGAAACCGCGCGGGCGGGTACAATTGCAGTTCCCCCTCCGCGCTGATGAGGTCGCGGAGCGCGGCGTGGAAGCGGTCGCCGTATACCACGAGGTTCATTTTTGTCCCGATTTCGTATTCCGTGCCGCCGCAACGCAGGCGGTAGACATAAAGCAGCGCGGTGGAGGAGGTTTCCTCCCGCTCTATGCCGAGTACCTCGCCGAACACCGTCACCTGCCGGTGGGCAAAGGGCGCGGCGCGGGAAAGGTTGTAATACCGAACGTATTGCGCACTGCCAAGCCCCGCCGTAAAGACTACGATAGCGGTGAAAATCAGCGGGAACGGCATATGCCCGCGCGTCCGCCGGAACAGGAGCGATTTGCACAGCACGGCGCACACCAACAGGAACACCGTCAGCGCGAAATAGCCGAACGGCATTGCGGAGCCGAGCCACGCGCCGCACAACAACGCCGCAGAAAGCGCGGTCAGTGGTCTTTTCAAGCCTATCACTCCTATACTCATACGCGTGCCGGCGCGGTGCCGTTTGCCGCGTTACGTCATAAGGCCGCAAAGGATTGTGTTGGATACGCAGATTCCGTCGAGGGTCAAGCGGAAGCGGCCGTCGTCAACCGCGTACAGCCCTTGGTAGTTCCGCAGGGCGGCGGCGTGTTTTTCGGTGAACTCCGCGCCGAACAGAGCGCGGTATTCCGCAAGACGGATTCCGTCGGTTTTGCGAAGCCCCAAAAAGATATACTCATTTTCAATATCCGTTGCGCTCAACACCGTTTCGGTGACGGCGTTCGCGGAAATATATTGCCGTACCTCGCGGCTGTTCGCGTAACGTGTGCCGCCGGTCAGTGAGTGCGCACCCGCGCCGAAGCCGTAGTACGGTGTGCGTTCCCAATATTTGAGGTTGTGGGCGCACTGATACCCGTCCCGCGCGAAGTTGGAGATTTCATAATGGCGGTATCCAAGGCGTTGCAGGTATTCCGCCGCGTATCGGTACATTTGCCTGTCCTCCTCCTCCGAGGGCAAGTCCAACCGCATAGCGTGAAACGGCGTACCCTCCTCGATGGTGAGGGAATAGCAGGAAAGATGTTCCGGCGATAACGCCGCCGCGCTGTGGAGGGTGCGTTTCCACTTATCCAAGGTTTGCCCGGGGAGGGAAAACATCAAATCAATACTGATGTTGCCGAAGCCCGCGTCCCGCGCGTCACGGTACGACCGCAAAAAGTCGGCGAACGTGTGAATCCTGCCGAGTACGGCAAGTTCGTCCTCCAACGCCGATTGCAGACCGAAACTGATTCGGTTCACACCCGCGTCTTTCAGCGCGGCAAACCCGCCGCGATCCAGCGTCGCGGGGTTTACCTCTACCGTAAATTCACAGCCCTCCCGCGCGACTGCCGATACAATGCGCAGCAGTGACGCGGCGGGGAGTGCGGTAGGAGTGCCGCCGCCGATAAAAATTGTGTCGTAGGCAGCGGGCAAACGCGCCGCGACTTCCCGTAGCAACGCCTCGGTGTACGGCTGTTTTAAGCCGTCCAGATTGTCGTAGGAGTTAAAATCACAGTACGCGCACTTTTTCACGCAAAAGGGTATGTGAATGTAGATTCCGTTACTCATCGAGTTTCAGCACGGACATAAACGCCTCTTGCGGAACCTCGACCGCGCCGACCTGCCGCATACGCTTTTTGCCCTCTTTCTGCTTTTCCAACAGTTTCTTTTTGCGCGTAATATCGCCGCCGTAGCACTTGGCAAGCACGTCTTTGCGCATTGCCTTGACCGTTTCCCGCGCGATAATCTTACTGCCAATCGACGCTTGGATGGGGATTTCAAACAGTTGGCGCGGGATTGCCGCTTTGAGTTTTTCGCATATTTTCCGTCCGCGCTCATACGCCTTATCGGTGTGTACAATGAAACTTAGCGCGTCCACAACCTCCGCGTTCAAAAGAATGTCAAGTTTTACCAGCGTCGCCTTGCGGTACCCGATGAGTTCATAGTCAAAGGACGCGTAGCCCCGCGTACGCGATTTGAGCGCGTCGAAAAAGTCGTAAATAATTTCGTTGAGCGGCAATTCGTAGGTCAGTGAAACGCGGCTCTCGTCCAGGTACTTCATATCCTTAAAAACGCCGCGCCGCTCTTGGCACAGTTCCATGATATTCCCTACCGTGTCGGCGGGCGTCATAATCGCCGCGCTGACGACAGGCTCCTCCATATAGTTGATTTCAGAGGGGGAGGGGAGGTTGGTCGGGTTGTCGATCTCTGCGGTTTCGCCGTTGTTTTTGATGATTTTATATACCACGCCGGGCGCGGTGGTGACCAAATCCAAAGAGTATTCCCGCTCTAAACGCTCCTGTATGATTTCCAGGTGCAAAAGCCCGAGGAACCCGCAGCGGAAGCCGAAGCCGAGCGCGACGGAAGTTTCCGGCTCAAAGGATAGCGACGCGTCGTTCAGCCGCAACTTGCCCAGCGCGTCGCGCAGGTCGTCATAACGTGCGCCGTCGGCGGGGTAGATGCCGCAGAACACCATAGGATTCACTTGTTTATAGCCGGGCAAAGGCTCCGCCGCGCCGTGTTCCACCGTGGTGACGGTATCGCCCACGTTGGTATCCGCGACGTTTTTAATACTCGCCGCTACAAAGCCGACCTCACCCGCTTGCAGTCCGTCCGAGGCGACCATACCATTCGGGCTTAAATAGCCCGCCTCGACTACTTCAAACACCTTGCCCGTCGCCATCAGTTTTATTTTGCTCCCGGGTTTTACACTGCCGTCAAACACTCTGCAATAGATAATGACCCCTTTGTAACTGTCGTAGTACGAGTCGAAAATCAACGCCTTTAGCGGCTTGTCCGCATCGCCGGACGGCGCGGGAACGGTTTTTACAATTTGCTCCAAAACTTCCTCGATCCCAACGCCCTGTTTCGCGGAAATCAGCGGCGATTCGTCGGCGGGAATCCCGATTACGTCCTCGATTTCCTTTTTGACGTGCTCCGGCCGGGCGCTTGGCAAGTCGATTTTGTTGATGACCGGGACCAACTCCAGACCGTGATCCAGCGCGAGGTACGTGTTGGCAAGCGTTTGCGCCTCGATGCCCTGTGCCGCGTCCACCACCAACGCCGCGCCCTCACACGCCGCCAGAGCGCGGGAAACTTCATAGTTGAAATCCACATGCCCGGGCGTGTCGATCAAGTTGAGTACATACCGCTGCCCGTCACGCGCGTTGTAGATCAAGCGGACGGCACGCGCCTTGATGGTGATGCCGCGCTCACGCTCCAAATCCATGTTGTCCAGGATGCGATCCTCCATTTCACGCGCGGAAAGTACACCCGTGTACTCCAAAAGCCGATCCGCAAGGGTGCTTTTCCCGTGGTCTATATGCGCGATGATACAAAAATTTCTTATATTTTCTTGATGCTCTGACATACACTGCCCCCTATACCTTTCACATAACTTGTATTTATTATAACATATTATAGCATAGCGGGCTGTTAAAATCAATCAGAGATGTAAAAAATCCGCAGAAGATTAAAAATCCGCGGATTTTTTGCGCGTCGCGTCACAATCCCGCCGGAGTTACAGCGGTTCCCCTATCGGCGGCAAACACTCAATCAGTTCCAAATGTTCCGCCGTTACCGTCAGGGTGTTTTTCAGACAAAACGGCGCGAAAAAGTAATCGCCTTTTTGGATTGCGGCGTCGCAATTCCTGCCGGTGATTCTGCCGCTTCCGCGCGTGACCGCGTACACCGCGTATTTGTCGTAGCCAAGTGCCGCCGCGCCGCCGTCTACGGTGTATTTGTTCACCGCGAAACACGGCGTATCGCTGTAACTGATGAGCGTTTCCGCCGTCACGCCGTTTTCCTGCCGCGTTACGCGCGGTTTTTTCACACATTCGCGCTTGACGCGCTCCAAATCGAACGTATAATCAAAGCAGTCAAGCGCGGCTTCCTTGTCGATTCCGAGGTACATACTATAATCGCTTAGGCGGTAATCGCCGCAGTACCGTTCGGGCTGTAGGGTGAAATCCGTCGGTTCCTGCACTTCCAAAATCAGACAGCCCGCGCCGATTGCGTGTACCGCCCGCGCGGGGATAAAAAACACGTCGCCCGCCGTCACCTCAAACGCGTTTAGTACGGCTTCCATCGCGTTTTTGTCCGTTTCGGAACGCTCGATTAACGCCGCGAACTCCGCGCGGGTGACGGCGCGGTTAAAGCCCAAATATACCTTGGCGTTCGGGCGGGTGGCAAGAATCACCCAACTTTCCGCCTTGCCGTACTTGCTGTTGAAGTGCGCTTCGGAGAACGCGCGGTCGGGGTGCGTCTGCACCGGAAGCCGCACCGCGCTGTCCAACGCCTTGACAAGTACGCCTGTATTTTTGCCGCCGCCCGTCAACGCGTCCGCGTACTTTTCCAACAGCGTGTCGAACCGCTCCCCGCCGCCGCGAACGCGGGAAATCCCCTCTGTTTTGCCGTCCTCCGTTTGCGCCGCGACGCAAGAGGCAATCCACTCCTCCGGGAAGCCGCCGTCCTCGGCGGGGTCGCCGAACAGGTCGCGGAACAACAGACCTCCCGTATACACGCGGCTGACCCTGTTGCGCTCAAAAAAAATCGGTGCTTCAAACATTGTGACGACTCCTTTCGTATTGAATCATTTGCTGTGCCTCGCCCAAGGTTTTTCGCCGCCCCGCCGCAGTAAGCGCGAACAGACCCGCGCCGAACGCCGCTTCCTCCGTATGCGCGGGAATGTGCAGCGGCAACCCGAACAGTTCCTCTAACAGACGCGCCAAAGCGCGGTTTTTGCGTATGCCGTTGCCCGCGCCGGCGAGGAAGTCCCGCTTTGCGCCCGTTTGCGCGTACAAACTGAATAACTCCTCCGCGATTCCGCGCAGAATCCCCGCGATAAAATGCCCGGGCGTGAAGTTGTGTATGCCGAGGTTGGTAACTGTGCCGCGTTCGCGCGGGTTTTCACGCGTACCGCAAAATTTATTGCTAAATACGGGCGCGTCTTTCGGTAGGGTTTGATTGGCTTCGAGCCATTTGTCTATGTACGGATAAAAACTATCGCCGCCCTTGCCGCCAAGTTGCGCCGTGTCACGGAAAAACCGCTCCAACAGCGCGAACGAGCGGCCGCCGCACAACGCCGCGCCGACCAGCAAAAACCCGCCGCCAACGCAAGGGCGGGCTTCCAAGCCCTTCGGCGCGTCGCCGCGCGTGACTTTGAGCGATACTTGACTCCCTGTCCCGACGTTGACCAGCACGGCGCGTTCCATGTCGCGGACAGAGCCGATAAAACTCGCTTGATTGTCGCCGATTGCCGCGCTGACGGGAATGCCGTCCGCCGTTTCGCCGAGGAGCGGGAAGCCGTCCGCGACTTTCGGCGCGGAATCCTCCCGCCAAAACTTGCCTGTTCCCGCGTCGAACAGCCCGAGGCTGTCCGCGTTGGAGGGATGCAGAACAGGCCGTTTCGCGCCCGTTAATTTCATACCCGCGTAATCCGCGATCGTGCAAAGCGCGGCGGCGTTCGGCGGGACAAGTCCGTTCACGGTGTTGTAAAAATGCGTCGTCATGCCGAAGCCCGCCGCGCTTTTGAGGCCGCTTTCCCGCGATAAATACTCCGCGTACGTCAAGCCGTCCTTGTACGGCTCGTCGCCGCGCCTGTCCTGCCACGTGTAAAGCGGGCTCACCGCGTTGCCGTTCGCGTCGGTGTAAAGAATCCCGTGCATTTGCCCGGTCAAGCCGATTGCCGCGCCCCCGCCCGCTTCCGCGAGCAGTTCCCGCACCGTTTCGGCAATCACGTCCGCGTCCTGCAATTTTTCAAACTCCGCCGTTCCGTCTATCGCGGCGTTGTTCGCGCGGGTGCGGGAAAGTTTCACCTCGCCGCTGTCCGCGTCCGTTTTCACCGCGCAAATCGAGGTGGTGCCTATGTCTAATCCAATCGTGTGCATTGCAATTCCTCCAGTCAATCTTGCTGTTCCCGCAGGGGAACCCCCCGGGGTATTTCAACATTTTATGCCGCCCCGCCGATTTTGGTAGACCGCAAATCCAGCCGCTTGATGATGTCCTGCTGAATGTCGGGGGAAAGGTCGAGGAAGTTCACAAAAGTGCCGTGGATCCGCATGATGTAAACGCCGCTCGGCGCGTACTTTTGCGGCTCTGCCAACACATTCCGCAGAGTATCCGGCGTGGTCACGTTGACATATAGGTAAAATGGCGCGGTGTTCGGGTTCTTTTCGTTAAAAAACAACGGTTTGAACACTTTTTCCTTAAATTCCGCGCCTTGTTCCTCATACGTTTCCCCCTTGAAATATTTTGGGTCTATGCCGAAGTGCGAGGCGTACCCGCCGTTGAACTTTTCAAACGGCAGCCGCATTGCGGAAAGTACGCGGAAGCCCATGCCGTCCGATGCTTCGCCGTAGAGCGGGTCGATGCCGTAGCCCAGCATTTCCCGCGCCTTTCGTCCGTTCGGCAACGCGCCGACGTGGTAGCCGTAAAGCAAATGCGTGGAAGGACTGCTGAAATCGGGACGGAACGGGTTGCCAAGGTAGTTGCGTTTGCCGCGCACCATATCGGCGATTTTGTCCGCGACTTCCGCCGTTTCCGCGTCCGCAACGGTGATGTTGTTGCCGTATTTCGCGCGGGAACGCAGATATTCCAACAGTTCGCCGTCGCCCTCAAAATTGTTTTTCAACGCCGTGACCAGCCGCGCCGCGTCTTGCGGACGCTCTTTGAGCAGCGCGTCCACTGCGGTGAAACTATCCGCGACTACCGAAAGTCCGTGAATCAAACAGCCGCTGCCGTTGTACTTGGTTCCTTGCCGCGCCGCGTCGCGCAAATCCACGCCTGTTTCCAAACCGCCCATAAACGCGCTTAAAAACGGCGTTGGCAAGTGTGAAAGCGCGCGGGACGCGCCGTTCGCCGCTTGCGCCATTTCGTCTGTAATCCGCTCCGCGTTGGCGTAGAATTGCCCGCGCAGGTTC
>JAIRSR010000098.1 GCA_031255355.1 Clostridiales bacterium | reverse complement strand
CCACAAGCCGTCGATGCTCCCCTTGCTCGACTCCTTCACGGCGGGACTTAACAGCATCGGCTCTGAAATTTTGAAAAACACTTTGTTTGGGTTTGATTTGTCAAATGAACCGCGCGCGGGTAATCTTTCCGTAGCGACCATGAGCAAATGGCGGCCGCAATTGGAGGAAAAATATAAGACGATCGACAAACTGAATGAGGCGTGGGGAACGCATTACGCGGGTTTTAACGCGATTGTGTTTTCCGCGGATTTGGAGAGAGCGATAGATACCAACCGCGCTATGCTTTACGACTGGACACAATATCAACAGGCGCGTTTCAAAGAATATTTTGAATGGTACAAAACGTCGCTCAGTGACAGGATGGATTTGGATTTTTACACCCATATAAAGTCGCAGGAGATGAACGAGTATTGGCTGGAGAACGGTTTCACCCTTCGCAGCAGAATCGACCATGAAAGCCTGTATGAAAACATGGACATACTGGGTTGCGACCTAAACGCCGCCCCGTTGGTGAACGACCCGGATTATAACATGCAGTGGGCATTGCAAATGTTCGCCTACGATTACTTTAAATCCTTCGCGCCGGATAAGCCTATTTATGACTCGGAATGGCATTCGGTGGACAGTACGCAGTTTAGGGGCAACATTCCGCGCGGGTACATGCGGCAGGTCATGAGGCAAGCCGCTTTGCACGGCATGGGCGGGAACGCGCTGTGGCACTTTGTGCGCCCTAACAGCGATATGTGGGCTTGGAAGATGGAAACGCCTTTCGCACAGCCGTATGTAATAGAGGATTATTTCGCGGAAAGCGCCGTAATCGAGAGCGAGATGGATAGAATCCTTCCGTTTTCAACAGCGAAGAAACAGGTGCATATCCTCCATTCCAACACCTCTCACGTGCGTCAGGGCAAAACTTATTTCGATGCGATAAAGAGTTTGTACGAAGCGTTGTTCTTTGAAGATTTACACGTAGGGTTCGTGACGGAAGCGCAACTTGCTGACCCGGCGTTTCTTGCGGACCACGACGTTAAAATGCTGGTGATTCCAAATTCGGAATATATAACCGACGAGGCGTATGACGGCATGAAATCGTTGGCGGCCAACGGTGCGGCGATTATCAAAGTGGGCAACGCCCTCCAATACAACCAAGACGCGAAGCCGCTCTCGGGAAACATTAGCGGCAACGTGAAACACGTGCCGCTTTCAACCAAAAATGACGCGCGGGAGCAGGTTTATGAGTACCGTGCGGAGGGCCTTGTGGATTTGGGCGGCGTTGTGAAGCGGTATCGCGTTGAACAGGCGGACGGAACGCCCGCGAAATATATAGAGGCACGGTTCACCCAAAAGGAGGGCGCGACGCTGGGTTATGCTATGAATTTAAGCAACGAGGAGCAGACGCTCCGTATTATAGGTCCCTCCGCCCAAACGATCGGCTTCAAAGAGTTCAAGTATGGTGCGTTTCGCGGCGAGGCGTCTGAATTCACGTTAAAGCCGCGCGAGTTTATAAGTTTTAACATTTCGCGGTAAGAAAGGGGTGAGCAATATGCGGACTTCAAAAATTATATCGCTCGTCTTGTCGGCGGCGGTCGCTCTGTCGGTATGCTGTATCCCGCAGATTCACGCGGCGAATTACGCGTATGATTCTATCAAGGTGTTCGGCGGCGCGGATACGGCGGAATGGTCGCGCGAGTGGGCGACGATAGCGGACACAACGATTAGGCAGTTCACGGGAACAGGCGAGTTTAACGCGGATCCCAACTATAACCCGGGCGGCGGCAAGCAATTAACTTCCGCTCCGTGGATAGGGTTTAACACGGCGGAAAATCCGGTGATTAAGGTTTGGGGCAACGGGATCGCTTATCTTACTTACACCGCGCCCTACGACGGCGTTGTCAGTCTAAGTTCCGATATTATTAAAGCGAAGGCTTATGTGGGCTACACCCCCAAAGAAACGCGTTACAATGTTACCAAAAACGGTGCGCGGGTTTGGCCGACGGACGACCACCCCAAGAGGGTCGGAGATTATCGGGTGTTTTTCCCGAAAAACGATGGGAGTGAGGCGGCATATTACGGCGGCGACTATGGTGCGCTTTCCTTCGAGGGAGTAACAGATTTGCAGGTTGTTGCGGGCGATAAAATCCGCTTTGCGGTTTTGGCGCAACAAGACGAAACCGGCGGCACGTATTATATACGCTGGCAGCCGATTGTTACCTATCGGAGTTTTTCGCTCAATTTGTCCGCTGTGTCGCTCCGCACCGGGGATACGGCACAACTTTCGCCTTCGTTTTTCCTTGATACGCCCGCCGTTGCTATGAGAGAGTGGTCAAGCAGCGATGAAAATGTGGCGATCGTGGACGAAAACGGTAAGGTCTACGGCGTAAAGGAAGGTGAATGTACCGTAACAGTGACGACCATTGACGATCAAACCGCGAGTTGTGCGGTTACTGTCACGAACGAGTGGATAACCGCATATGAAAACGCCGATATTTCGGACTTTATAGCGGATAACGGTTGGACGTCAAGTTCCGGCGCGGTTTCGCAATCAAACGCCGCCGCTTCCTCCTGCGTATTAGCCGGATATGAGTTCAAAACGCATCGCGTTTCATTTGGCACGAAGCCCGCAAACGCGGATTTCGACGGCTTCGGCGCGGACTTTCGCAGGAAGGACGCGGACAACAAATACACCCTTTGGATTGAGCCGGGTGGCGTTTCGCTGCTGAAATTCACAGATGGCGAGCGCGTTGTTTTGGCGGCACGGTCTATGACGATTGACAACGCAATCGTTCACTCCTATGAAATGATCGCGGACGGCGCGGCGATCACCGTAAAAATAGACGGAGCAACCGCGATAACGTCGGAGGACAACGCCTATTCCATTGGCGGATTCGGCTTTACCTCCAACTGCGCGGTGACTTTTAGCGGGCTTCAAATTACCGCTCTGAAGCAGGCATTGCTGTCGTTTGGAATAGAATCATCGGAGGTAAGCGTCGAAGCCGCCGATTCCAAACGTCTCAAAACCCGCGCCGTACCTGAGGAATATTTCGACAGGCGGGCGGTATGGAATACAGATGACAACTTAATTGCAACGGTCAACGGCTTTGGAACCGTTAGCGGCGTTACGGCGGGAAACACAACTGTTCGCGCGGTGAAAACGGTGAACGGGCAGGACTTTGCGTCGCAATGTGCCGTCAGGGTTACGCCGTATATCCCTATGACGGGCATAACGGTGAGCAGGACGTCCGCGTTCCTCTTTGTGGGGGAGACGTGTCAACTGACCGCGCAGACGACCCCTGTAAGCGGCACCAGGCAGGGTGTCGTTTGGAGTTCGTCCAATCCCGCCGTAGCGACCGTTTCGCGCAGCGGAGCCGTCACGGTGGTGGGCGAAGGAACGGCGGAAATCATTGCCAAAACGGTAGACCCCGTCGCTCTCACGGCGAAGTGCGTTATTACCGCTCGGGTGAAAACCCCGGCGGATTACGCGTTGGAAGCGATAAACGCCGTGACGACCGCGACACGCGACACGATGCGGCAAATTTTGATCGACCACAACGGAGCCTTGGAATTGGATTTAAGCAAACTTCCCGCCGTCGGAACGGCGAATATGCTATCGCTTGCCAAAGCGTTGACACAGAAGGATTTCAAAACGACTGCGGAGGTAAAGAAAGTTTACAACGATACTATCGCGAACTTCGGCACAGGCGGCGGTGGTGGCGGTGGCGGCGGACGCGGACGCGGTGGCGACGGACGCGGCAGTTCGACTGTGACGATTCCGTCCGGTTTGGGCAACGTTCCGATAGCGACGCCCGCGCCTACTCCCGAACCCACGCCGATCCCTCCGAAATTCGACGACGTTCCAAAGTCACATTGGGCTTGGGAGAGCATTGAAACCCTCGCCGATCAAGGCGTTGTGTCCGGCGATGGAACCGGCGGATTCCGCCCCGACGATCCCGTAAGCCGTGAAGAATTTGTAAAAATGGCGGTGACGGCATTTGGGCTTCTCGACAAAAGCGCAAAGGTCAGTTTTGACGATGTGCCGCCCGACGCGTGGTTTTACACGGACGTCGCCAGCGCGGTCAAGGCGAACGTGATTTATGGACTGGGCGAGTATACCTTCGGCGCGGGGGAGGAAATTTCGCGGCAGGATATGGCGGTTATGCTGTACCGTATCGCCCTGAAGAAAGGCGTGATGTTCAAGGCAGGTGAAACGCCCGCTGTATTCAGCGACGCCGCGGACATAGCGGAATACGCAAAAAAAGCCGTTGAAGTCCTGCGGGGCGCGGAAATCATAAGCGGCGTGGGTGATAATTTATTCGCGCCGGAGCAAAGTTCCACGCGGGCGATGGCTGTAAAAGTCCTGCACGGCTTGATGAGGTACAGGGAGGAAGGGAGCGGCGGAATATGAAACGACATTTGAAAAATGTATCATTGCTCGTTAGCCTGCTGACGCTCCTTTCCGCCGTTTCGTTTGTCGGCGGCGGAGCTGTCGCCACGGCGGAAATCTCGGTGGAAACCGAGGCAGGTTTATTGGGGGCGTTGGGCATCATCGATGACAAACAGTTTTTTGTGTCCAATGATAATATAACGCGCGGGGAGTTGGCGGAGTTGTTTGCAAAAGCAACGAATCATGCCGGGAGTGACGCGGAAAGTTCTGTGTTTGCCGATGTTCCCGCTACCCACGCGAAGGCGCGGTACATTTACGCCGCCGCCGCGCTGCGCTTGGTGAACGGATACAGCGACGGGAGATTTATGCCGGACAATAAGGCCACATGGGAAGAAACGGTCAAGATCGCCGTGACGGTTTTGGGTTACGGGAGTAACGCGCAGTTTAAGGGCGGTTATCCTATGGGATATTTAACGCTGGCGAATGAATTGGGAATCCTTCGCGGTATTCCGTATCAGTCAAGCCTTTTGGTCAGTCGCCGCGACATAGTCCGATTCCTGTATAACGTGCTCAAGGCAGATATGGCGGTTGTGAAAGGCATAGTAGTTTCGGACGGCGAGAGCCTTGACGTTCAAAGCAAATCCACCATGCTCGCCGAATACTTCGATGTTTACGAACGTGCAGGAAAGGTAACCGCTAACCACAATAGTGCCATTTACGGCAAAAGCAATCTAAAAAAAGGATTCGTTGAAATCGAAAATACCACATATGACGCGGGCGATTCGGGCACTTCGGCTCTTTTGGGCTATATGGCGCGGTTCTTTTATCAGGACAACGATTCCGACACACCCGTAATTCTGTACGCGTATAAGGACCCAAGCCGCAACGACGAATTTACCGTCTTGGCAGAGGATCTCGTGAACGCTTCCGCTTCCTCCGTCACCTACTCGGTAAACGGCAGAACGAAAACAGCCTCTGTGCCGGTCGATGCGGATTTGATTTTCAACGGGAAGGCGCAAACCTCCTTTGACGGCACGATGTTGCGGCCGCAAGCCGGCAGCGTCACTTTCGTGACTGTCGGAAACGGAAGTACAAACAATCTGATTATCGTAAATTCTTGGGAAAATTGCGTCGTGAATGCGGTGAACACGATGGATAAGATTATATTGGATAAATATTTACCCGAACGGAATATCCATCTTGACAAAACGGCGGCGGGAGAGGATGTGGACTATACCGTAACGGACAAGGGCGGTGAGCCTTTCGCGCTGAGTTCGATTCGGGAGTGGCACGTGCTTTCCTTTAAGCGCAGTATCGACGGATCACTGGTTGAGATCGTAGTATCCGCCCAATCCGTTATCGGAACGGCGGACGAAATCGGCGAAAATACCGTTTCGATAGGCGGAACGGAGTATGAATATGCTGAAAGT
>JAIRSR010000057.1 GCA_031255355.1 Clostridiales bacterium | reverse complement strand
TGCGCGGACTGCCCTCCGCTTCGTAAAACCCCGCAACGGAATACTCCGGCACCGCGCCGCTCATTGGTTTGCCAGCGGGTACGCAAGACCGATTTTCTTACGGATCATGGCCATACGCGCCCACTCCTCCTTGGTGAAAACATAAATATTTTTCGCGCCCCAATGATAGTCGATTAAAATAATATTCCCGGGCGCAACGTCGGCGGGCGTACCCTCCGCGATTTTACCGTGCGCCGCCGCGTACAAATAAATGGCGGCGTTGCCGAGGTTGTACAGGCGGTACCCGCCCAGCGTATCCGTGTTGGAAGCGTTGACGCGCGTAACGTCGGCGTCGCTAATCGTGTTCGGGTCAATATTTAACAGCGTAACCTCGTCACCGTTCACCTCTGCGGCGAGGGAAAATGTGGATTGCAGCATCACCTGTTTTCCGTCCGTTTTCCGCACCAGCCCCACGGGGTATTTATCCTGCCCCTCGAAGTCGTAATTCGGCGTAGTAAAAAGCCGCAGTTCATGTATGACGTTATCCGCGTCCCGCCTGTAATACACCAATATCCCCTTGCCGGAACCTGCAAGCGACGGGTTTTTCAAGCCCTCGAACACCGATTCCCTAATATGCGGCTTGCTTCGGTCGTCAATATTATAATACATAGCGTCCTCGTTCAAGTCGTAGGTCTGCGCCCCGCCGTCTTTCACGACCCGCATTTTTTGTATCGTATTGCCCCGCGAATCTATCCCCTCGGCAAAGCCGTCGAACATACCGACGCCGCTCGTCAGCCCCAGAATCAAATCCTCTCTGTCCCAAATCACCATTGCTTTCGCGGTGTTAAATTCATCCACGTCGTAAATTTCCGCGTAGTAGCCTTTGTTGTCGGGGAGTTGTGATCTTCTGATACACTTATACCCCTCCTCGTCCGTCGTGAAGTGCGGAATGACAAAAATCAACGTCTTATCATTGACCGAAACGCCGTTTTTGAACATCTTGTTCCAATCGTTGTACCACAGACCGTACTGCCATAAATCCGCGTTGGTAAAGGATTTACTGTTCAGTTTCAACAGCGTTTCCGGGTCGGGCGTGTTGTCCGTCGTTTCGTCGTAATCGGATAGATACAACCGTTCCAGCAAACCGTCAGGCGTGGTTTTATAGGCGATGAGTTGTTGCTTCACGCCGTTTACCATAGGTCTGCAATAGTTGTACCTGTACCAATCCTCCGCGCCCCACGGTGAGGCGGCGGGCGGCCCTTGAACAAACAGCGTTTGGACGCTTTCTATCTCCTCCGCTTTGATTTGCGCGTCGTTCACGTAAAGTTTTTCCGCAGTGCGGAACACTTCTTTGCGTCCGTTTGAAGTCAGCACAAGCATTTCCACATAGTTATCCAGACCCTTTGTATTTTTCGCCAATTTCATTAAAAATCCGTACTTCTTTCCGTCTGAAGCATCGGAGGAAACCGCCGCGATTTCGCCCTCGCTGTCTAAATAAAAATTGCCGGTATCGCCGAGCGCGAGAGGAACCCCGCGCCGTTTGAAACTTTCGGAAAGTTCATACGTCCCGCTGTCTATCGTTACGGCTTCGTTCTGAACAATTTCCGTAACCTCACCGTTGACGGTATCGGTAGAAACGATAATGCCGTAATATTGTTTATCCGCGCTCCGCGCGACGGACAGCACGTCCCATTCCTTGAGGTTTTCAAAGGGGTACGCCGCGCCGTCCCGCGTCATGGAATACAACACGCCGTCGCCGCCGAGCCGAATCGTTTCGTTATCGTACTTATCGGTAATTTCCCGCTCATACGCGAACGCCGACTGCACCACGTAGGTGTCGTAAGAGGTCGTAAAGATAACGTCATATTTTCCGTCGCGGTCCGTGTCCAAAAGCGTCACTTCGCCCATAAGCGGCTTTAACATAGCGTCGTCAAACGCCGCCGACGCTTTCGCGTTGTAAATCATATCCGCGTCTGCGGAAATTTGTGCCCGCTTCCTCACGTCGCCGTCTTGATAATAAAATTCCGTCACAGAAGTCGAGGATAATATATCCCGCGCGTTTACTGAAATTTCATCGTTTTTGCCGTCGTCCTTGGCGATGTATAAAATCGTTTTTGTCCCGTCCGCGCCGCCGTCCGCGTCGTCGTCCCGAACGTATGCCCGCACGTGATAGCCCAAAAGCCGCGCCGCGTTCGTATTCCCCTCGCGGTACCGCGCACCGCCGATTTCAATCACACCCTTGCCGAGTTCGCTTTTCCCGGTAAGCCGCGTGAGATGGTTGCCCGTCACCCGCCCTAAAATCCGCGCCGTGTCATGCCGCTCACGCAGCAGCGTCGCGCCGCGCTCCACGGCGTATTTCACATCGTTGCCAACGCCGGACAGCGCCATCATATCGGTATTCAGCATATTAAAGGTAATCTGAACCGCCGCGCCCCGACTGAGGTTCGCGCCGTAGGCAAAATCCATGCCGCGCAGCAATTGACGTTCCCGCGCCGTTTGCAAATAGCCCGACGGGAACCCGCCGTTTTGCTTGGCGTACTCGTCGTAGCCAAGCACGGAAAGTGCCATTTTAACCGCTTGTTCATAGGTCACCGCCTCGTCGGGGCGCACCGTGCCGTCCTCGAAGCCGGAAAGATATCCCATACCCGCCGCCGCAGAAATATCGCCGTAATCGGCGCGGGAAGCGTCCACGTCCAAAAAAGTAAGATGCGAAAAGGTATCTGACGCGCCATTGCCAATCCCGGACGCCGCCACCATAATCCCGCAAAACTCCGCGCGGGATCCTTCTTCCTCCTCATACCAATAATCGTCGCGGTCGATCACGCCCAACGCCTCCAAAAGATACGCCGCTTCCGATTCCCGAAGCGCGAACGCCGCCGCCCCGCCGTCGGAAGGCGCGTTCGTGTCCGCCGCCGCCGCGCAGGGCAACGCCGTCATTAGGCACAGTAAGTATACCCACAATCTTTTTTTCATCATATAAATTCCTCCGTTAATAGAGCGTCTACAGCAGCGCGTACAGGAGTTTCGCCGCCATTGCTTTTGTCGCGGTTCCTTTTGGGTCTAATTGATTGCCGCCCACGCCGCTGATAACGCCTGCGGCAAGCATAGCGTCAAACGCGTCCTTTGCGTAATCGTCGATTAAATCCCCGTCGTCAAAGGCGGCGGCGTTCCCTCCCCCGTCGGGCAAATCACCGCGAAGTAACGCCGTGCGGTACAGAATCACCGTCATATCTTGACGGGTAATTTCCTTGCCCGCGCCAAATTCGTTTTTGTCGTCGCCTAAAACAATGCCATGCGCCGCCGCAACGGAAATGTACGGATAGTACCATTGCCCCTTGTCCGCGTCCGCGAACTCCGCTTCCGCGCCGTCATACTCCAGCGAAAACGCGCTGACTACCAACTTAATAAATTCCTCCCGCAAAATCGGTCTATTCGGTCGGTAGTATCCGTTTTCGTCGCCGTCGATAATCCCCGCCGCCGCAAGCGCCTCGATACTCTCCGCCGCCCATGCCGCAACATCAGAATCCAAAATTTTACGCGGCGGCAACAACACAGGGGGAATTTCCGCCGCAGGCGGCGGCATACTGATTACCGTCGTCTTACCGCTCCCGCCCCCGCCGCCGGGGGAAGCGCTTTTCCCCTGCGTTCTCTCGGCGATTACCATTGCAACGGCGCGGTCAACCACGGCGGGAACGTCGTCCAGACTGTCAAAGCCGTTCTCTCGGGCAACCGCCTTGTACACCGCTACGCGCTCCGGATCGGACAAGTCGCTGTAATCGCCGTCCAAATCCAAGCCGTAATATGCGTTGAACGCCTCAAGAACCCCGCCTGTTTTGTCCCGGTTGGTCGTGTCGATACTGTTGATCGCGGTGAGCGCGAGGAATTTTTCAAAACTGACGATAAACCGCGCCGTATCGGTATTCAGCGGAAACTCCTCACGCAAAAGCGCGGTGTAAAGCCGTTGCTCGTCGGGCATTTTTGAAAACAGCGACCCGCTCCCCAAATCAATCCCCAAAGCCCCGGCGGCTTCGGCAAGCGTGTCCCTTACAGTTTCATCAGACGCGGTATTGAGCCGATCAATGTGATACGCCGTATCAAAGGCGTTTTTCATCTCGTCCGTGTTTCTGAAATTCCGCTTCAACAATGCGGCAAACACCCGCGCGTCCGCTTCGGGGAAGTTGATGACCTCTCTGTTCGCCTCGATGATCGGCATAAGTTGCTCTATGGTTTCACAGGCGTTGACG
>JAIRSR010000052.1 GCA_031255355.1 Clostridiales bacterium | reverse complement strand
CCAGACTTCCTGCGAACGCTGTTCGATCGCCAGCGTCTTAAAGCCCATTTGGAGCGACGCGAGGAACGCGGACAGCGTAGTCGCGCCGATTGCCGTAACCTTGTATTTGTCGCGGAGTTCCTCAAACAGGGCGGCGTTGCGCGTCACCTCCGCGTACAGACCTTCGGTGGGCAGGAACATCAGCGCGAAATCCGTCGTTTTCGGGGGAACGATGTATTTTTCGGAAACGTCCTTGGCAAATGATTTGAGTTTCGCCGCCAACGCCTTACGCGCCTCCTCGATCGCGGGCTTGTCCTCCGCGTCCAACAGACGGTTATAATCCTCGATCGGGAATTTGGAGTCAATCGGCAACAGGAGCGGCGCGTCGCCGTTCCCGGGAAGCCGTATCGCAAATTCCACCCGCTTGCCGTCCGCGATTTCCGCGTTCATCTCATATTGACTCGGCGCGAGAATGTCAGATAGCAATTTTTCCAACCGTACCTCACCATACGCGCCGCGCTCCTTGACGTTAATTAAAGCGTTTTTGAGCGATTTCGCGTCAGCGGCAAGCGCTTTCATCTCGCCCAACCCTTGCCCGACGCTTTCCAACTGCTTGCCGACCAACTCAAACGATTGCGTCAGCCGTGTTTCCAACGTTTTCTGGAGTTTTTCCTCGACCACGTTCCGCATTTGCTCCAACCGTTTTTCGTTGCTCTCTTGCAGTGATTTTATTTTATTTTCAAGTGTGGCGTTTAATTTTTCGATATTTTCCGTACTGCCGCGCTGAATGGACGTCAACCGCGCGTCCACCTGTTCCCCGAACTCCGATAGCCGCTTGTTCGTTTCCTCGCGGCTGGTTTGCAGTGTCTTTTGCGTTTGCTCCGCCGTCGCGGATAAACGCGCGTCCAACCCTGCGGAAAACTTGCCAAGTTGTTCGTTTGTTTCGGCGCGGCTGGTCTGCAACGTCGCCTGTACGCTCTCTTGAATCATGGCGAAGCGTTGGAATTGCTCCGTCGCGCCGGAGGCGATTTGCTTTTGCACACTGTCGCGCTGTTCCTCAGCGGTCTGCTTGAGCAGAGCGGCAAGCGCGGCGGGGTCGAAGTTTTTTCGCCCGGTCAGCGACAACACGAGTATCGCCGCGAGGAGCGCGATGATAACAATGCCGAAAATCATCGGGGTATCCATTGCTGTATTTCTCCTTTTTCTGCTGTATTTGCCGCCGTCGGCAAGAAAAACCGATACTGTGCTATAGTAATTCCGTTGCTACGCGCTAAGCGGCGTACCGCAATACTCGCACTCCGAAACGCCGCCGACGGCAATCACGTTGTTCGCGCCGCAGCCCGGACAGCGGGCGGCGATTGTCCTCGGCGCGGCCGCGCCCGGTGCGGGAACAGGCGCGTACTGCGCGGGTTCGTGCCGTTGCAGGACAATTTCACGGTTCCCTTGATGTATGTAGGCGTTGAGGTATCCGATGTTGATCATATCCTGTAAATCCTTTGTCACCGCGTCATAAGGCAGCCCTACGGCGGAAGCGATATAATCCACGCTTTTGGTATTTTGATTCACCACAATGTCTATGTACTTTTTATATTTTTCGGCGGTCTTTTTCGCTTTTGAGGCTTTGCGGTGAAGCGAAATGCCGCCGATGAACATCACAAGGTAGAGGATGCCGCCGCGCGCCGCGCCGCCGATATTGCCCGACGCGGACAACATGAGGATTACGCCTATGCCGCCGATTCCCATTAAAAACCAAGCGATGGTTGAAAGCGCGGTAGTCTTTCCGCTCATTAACGCTTGCTTATCCGTCGCGAATTTCCGTATCAGTAAAAACAAGCCGATTGGCCAAAAAATAATCAGCCAAAACACGATCCAACCCCAACGCCCTCCTTGTTTGTCCATGCCTAAAATCCCCCCCGCTTTGGCTTGTCGTATTCACCGTTTTGCGCGTTTTCAGAGGTTTTCGCGTGATTTCGGTACGCGCGGCGCGACGCGGCGTCAATCACCGGCACGGCAATCAAAAACAGCGCGTTGATAGAAATTTGCAACAGGATAAAACCGCCCACCGCTTCCTCGAATGACCGCACGAACAGAACGCTAACAACGGCGGCGGCTTGATAAATCCAAAGCGCGGCGTTCAGTCCTGCGGTGTAAAGTACCGCGTCCTTGTTTTTCTTAGGCAAAATTAACGCCACGGTCGAAAGTAAGGACACCGCGAGAGAAAACAGCAACCCGCCGAACGCCCAAAGGTTGAGCGTTGTTTTTTCAACATTTAATAAGAAAAACCCTGCGGTAATGACCAACATACCGATTACAAAAACAGCGACTACCGTTACAATATTTTTACGCATCATTTTCCCTCGCTTTCGTGCCGCACTCCGGGCAGAATTTCGGTGTTCCGTCCATGACCGTGCCGCAATTCGCGCATTTTTTCACCAAAGACGCGCCGCATTCCGGGCAGAATTTCAATCCTTTTTCCGATAGTTCCGCGCCGCAGGAGGGGCAAGGAGTAGGCTTTTCGTACCCGCAGGCGGCGCATTTCGCGGCGTTCTTTGGTATGTCCGCGCCGCAGTTCGGGCAAGCGCGGTATTTGTCGCCGCACTCGGGGCAAAACTTCGTGGCGGCGGTATATAAATGACCGCAGGCACTGCACTTCACCGACGCTTGTGGATTCGCGCGGGAATCGGGCGCGGAAACGTGAAGCGATTGCCCCATTTCCCCGAAAGCGCTGCCGAAGCCGCCGCCTA
>JAIRSR010000228.1 GCA_031255355.1 Clostridiales bacterium | reverse complement strand
GGACGCGGAACAATCCGGCGCGGCGTTTACGGTGGACGGTCAGCAGGGTTGTACCGTCAGCGGGGAGGTTACCGTCAGCGGCGGGAGGAAAATCAGTCTGGTGCGGACGAAAGACAGTTCCTTTTACGAAAAACTGCGCAAAAAAATATTTCAAAAATACGGCGCGTAAGGTTGGCGGACAGGTCTATTATCTCATCGGAGGTCAGTGTATGTATTCTAAAAAACAGCGTCACGTGAAAATCCTTGAAATCGTGGAAAAACACGCCATAGAAAAGCAGGAGGAAATCGTCGCCCGCTTGCGGGACGCGGGGTGCCGCGTCACACAGGCGACCGTTTCGCGGGATATTCATGACCTGCGTTTGGTGAAAACGGAGCGGGACGGCGTACAGGCGTACAAGCCCGCGTCGGCGGCGTGGGACGGCGGCTTTAATGAAAAGTTGGGCGGCATTTTCGCCAATTCCGTCCTCAGCGTAGCGGCGGCGGGGAATATCGTCGTGGTGAAAACCATAGGCGGCGCGGCGGCGGCTGCCGCGTCAGCGATCGATTCTATGGGGCTGCGGGAAATCGCGGGCAGTATCGCGGGGGACGATACCGTGATGGCGGTGACGCACAGCGTTGCCGACGCGGTGTATATTTGCGCGAGGCTCAACGAGATGAGGGGGTAGGTTTTTGTGTTGGTGAGTCTGCATATCAAAAATATCGCGGTCATTGATGAAGTTTCCGTTGAGTTCGGCGGCGGATTTAACGTCATGACGGGCGAAACGGGCGCGGGAAAATCCATTGTGATTGACGCGATCAATATGGTTTTGGGTCAGCGTGCCAACAAGGAACTGATCCGAAACGGCGAGAAAAAAGCGGTGGTCGAGGCGTTGTTTTACATCGACGAGGGGGAAGCGCTCTCCGCGTTGGAGGATATGGGAATCCCCGCCGACGACGGAAATCTGTTGATTTACCGCGACCTCAACACGGAGGGCAGAGGAAATTCGCGCGTCAACGGAAGCATTGTCACCGCCGGCATGGTAAAGGAACTGTCGCGGCTTTTAATCAATATTCACGGTCAGCAGGATAACCAATCGCTGTTGACGCCCGCAAGCCACGCGGAATATCTGGATAGTTACGCGGGGTTGCGGACGTTAAGGCAACGCTACGGCGAAGCGTTTTCCGTAACGCGGGGCATTGAAAAGCAATTGCGGGAATGTCAAACCGACGCGCAGGAAAAACTGCGGAACACCGACCTTTTACGCTACCAAATGACGGAAATCGAGGACGCGCGTTTGAAAGACGGCGAGGAGGAAGCCTTAGCGGAGCGGCGGGAGTTCCTCGGAAGCGCGGGGAAAATCACGGCGGTGATCGAGGAGGCGCGGGGCGCGTTGTACACCAACGAAAGTTTTTCGGTACACGACGTTCTTTCCCGCGTGGTCAGCGGCTTTGGTGAAGTTTCGCGCTATGACGAAAGACTGTCGCGGTTTTACGAAACGCTAAGCGGAATCAGCATTGATTTAGATGAAATCATCTATCAAATCAGAGATTACGCCGACGGCATGGAATTTGACCCGGCGGAGTTGGACGCGATCGAGGAGCGCATGGACCTCATACACAAACTCAAACGCAAATACGGTGCGGGAATCGGGGAAATACGGGCGTATTACGACAAAATCAGCGCGGAACTTGACGGGATTCTGCAAAGCGACGTCCGCGCGGAGGAACTGCAAGCGGCGCTTGCCGTCAAGCGGGAACTCCGCGACCGTCTGGCTTCTGAACTCACGGAAAAACGCGCGGCGGCGGCACGGACGCTGGAAAAGAAAATCACGGACGAACTCGCCGACCTTGATATGAACCGGGTAAGTTTTCGGGTAGACCTGCAACCGTCAGACTACACTGCGGCGGGCGCGGACAGTGTGGAATTTTTAATTTCCACCAACGCGGGGGAGCCGTTAAAGCCGCTTGCGAAAATCGCTTCTGGCGGTGAGATGTCGCGGATTATGCTTGCGATCAAAAGCGTTCTCGCGGATACGGACAGTGTGCCGACGCTGATTTTTGACGAGATCGATACCGGGGTGAGCGGACGCGCGGCGCAGAAAATCGCCCAAAAGATAGACAAAATCGCGCGGAAAAAGCAAATTTTGTGCATTACCCACCTTGCGCAAATCGCAAGCATGGCGGGGACGCATTTCATCATAGAAAAAGGCATGACGGACGACGCGACCAAGACCGAGGTGACGCGGCTCTCCGATCGGGATCGAGTTTCCGAACTTGCCAGGATTATCGGCGGGGCGCGGATTACGGAGTTGACCTTGCGCAACGCGGGGGAGATGCTTCAATTAGCGGAGGCGTACAAGTCGGCGGCGGGATAACCGCCGGCAAACCGAAAGGGGTTGCGGCGCGGGGTATGGAAAAAATCGGGACGGTAATCAGCATTGAGGGGAACAAGGCGGTGGTGCGGGTGCGGCGCGCTTCGTCCTGCGGCGAAAACTGCGCAAACTGCGCGGGCGGGTGCGCCGATACGCGCCGCTTCGTTACCGCCGTTGGCGCGGAGGGCGTGAACGTCGGGGACATGGTGAAACTCACGCTGTCGGATCATAAAATTTTACTCGCGGCGTTTGCGGCGTATCTGCTGCCGTTTCTTACTTTGCTTGCCGGATACGCGGTTTTTCAGGCGGCGGGGGCGGCGGTCGGCTTTGTTTTGCCGTTTATCGCGTTGAAAGTCCTTGACAAAAAATCCGCAAAGCGTTATACTGCAACTATTACGAAAATTTGGGAGCGATGCCAATGATCTACATCATTACGGGGCATTACGGCAGCGGAAAAACTGAAATCGCGCTGCACCTCGCCCTTTCTTTGAAACAACCGACGGTGATTGACTTGGATATTGTGAATCCGTATTTTCGCACGGAGGACGCGCGGGAGGTCTTGGCCAAAGCGGGTGTTCGTCTGATTTCCCCGCAATTCGCGAACACGAATGTTGATATACCCGCAGTGCCCGCCGAGGTGCTTGCCGCGCTGCAAGGCGGCGGGGACGTGGTCATTGACGTTGGCGGCGACGACGACGGCGCGGTGGTTTTGGGGCGGTACAACGCCTATTTGCGGGAAGTCCCTTACGAGATGTACTTCGTAATCAACAAACGCCGCCCGCTCACCGCTTGCGCGGAGGACGTGATTCGCATGATTCAAAACGTCGAGGCGGCTTCGCGTCTTTCCGTCACAAAACTGATGAACAACACGCATATCAAGACCGAAACGACGGCGGCTGACGTTCTGGACGGACAGACGCTGGTCGAGGAGGTTTCACATAAAACCGGCATACCGTTGGGGGCAATCGCGGGAACGCGCGGTGTAGTTGCGGGAATCAAAACGAATCTTCCGTTGATGCCGCTTGAGTTAAGGCTGAATTTACCGTGGGAAAGAGGTGTGTGACAATGCCAAAGGTAACTTTTAACGAAAACGCCTGTAAAGGCTGTGAACTTTGCACGTCGGTCTGTCCGAAAAAAATCGTAGTCATGGCGAAAGACCGTCTGAACGCAAAAGGATTTCACCCCGCGCAGGTCGTGGAAACGGACAAATGTATCGGCTGTAAATTTTGCGCCGCGATTTGTCCCGATGTTGTGATTACAATCGAAAAATAAGGGAGATGAAAAAATGGAAAAGGTTTTGATGAAAGG
>JAIRSR010000030.1 GCA_031255355.1 Clostridiales bacterium | reverse complement strand
CCCTCGGCGTTGTTTCTTATGGCGCGGACGGCTTTAACCCGCCTCTGTGCGAAATTGAAGTCCGCACGGCGGTCATGGTGAAACGCGGAGTTGAATCTCACGCTGATGATGATTAGATTACTGCTGATTAACTATAGAGCGGGGCTGTATCATTAGAGGTTTGACGAGAACAGACAAGTAATAAACCTTAAAAAAATGGGCGGTTATCTCAAACGAGGTAGCCGCCCATTTTTTATTTGCGCTTAATGACAAATCCGAATACGCCGTTTACAAAAACGTATCTTGGCGTGTTCGGATTTGAAAAGTTATGGCGGAGAAAGAGGGATTCGAACCCTCGGAGGGCTATAAACCCTCACACGCTTTCCAAGCGTGCGCCTTAAGCCAGCTCAGCCATCTCTCCGTGTATGTTGTTTTGTAATGAAATCAATATGAAATTAAATCCATATTCAGTAAGTACAATTGCAATTTTAACAAGTTAATCTTTTGATATTCGGTAAGTGAACCGTAATTTTAACAAGTTAATCCTCAATGTTCGGTAAGTAAAACCGCTAATATCGGCAAACGAACCTTTGAGGTTCAGCGGGTGAATCCTATGATATGCGGCAAAGATACCGTTAATATCGGCAAATTGATCCTTGATGCGCCACGGATTTCCCTTGATTTTCACACGTCAATCCCCAATATTTTGCGGGGGAAAAACGGATATTGATTTTATGACTTATTTAGTATATACTGTTTTTGATAAAAAATCAATATATTTTTGAAAATTTGTGGTGATTATTTTGGATAATGGGTTAATTTCCCCGGGAGAGCGTTTGGACGACCTGCAAATTCCGCCGGAGGGCGGAAAGCCGCTTCGCGTGATTCAAGACCCGGGCGGGTTTTGTTTCGGCGTGGACGCTGTTCTGCTCGCGGACTTCGCGAAGCCTCCCAAAGGCGGGAGTGTTGCGGATTTAGGCTGCGGCTGCGGCGTGATTCCGCTGTTGTTGGCGGCGAAAACGGAGGCGGCGCGGATTACGGGCGTGGAAATTCAAAAAAACGCCGCGCAAATGGCGGCGCGGAGCGTCCTGCTCAACGGTTTGGAAGGCAAAATCACGATAATTCACGGGGATTTGAAAACGTTCGGCGCGGCAAGCGCGTATGACACGGTAACGTGCAACCCGCCGTACAAGGAGCGCGGCGGCGGTCTGCTGAACCCCGGCGACAGCCTTGCGATCGCGCGTCACGAGGTCTGCTGTACCCTCGCGGACGTCATCAAAACCGCCGCCCGCATACTCAAGCCGGGCGGCAAACTCAATATCATACACCGCCCCGAGCGGCTTGCGGACTTGCTCTGCCTTATGCGGGAACACCGTTTAGAGCCGAAGCGTATGCGGTTCGCGCATCCGTCGCCGCGCAAAACGGCGGTCATGGTGCTGACGGAGGCGGCGCGGGGCGGGCGGCCCAAACTATTTTTAGAGCCGCCGCTTTATATCCACGACGAGGACGGCAACGATTCCGAGGAAATCGCGCGGATTTACGGACGGCGTTAAACCGCGCGGGTGCGGTCAAAGGCGGTTCGCGCTGCCCTCTTTATGCGTCCCCGTGACGATAAACGCGACCCACTCCGCGATATTGGTGGCGTGGTCGGCGATCCGTTCCAGATACTTCGCGACCAGCACGTAATTCACCGCGCGGAACACCGCCGCGCCGGAGTTCTTCCGCAAACTTTCACCCAGCGCGGTGATGATTTCCGCAAACATCGCGTCGATCTCGTCATCCGCCGCGCATACCGCGTCCGCCGCCGCGCTGTCCAGACGGACGTAAGCGTCAATCGCGCCGTCCACCATATGCGCGACCTTGCCCGCCATTTCCGTCAAATCGGCGGGCGGCGGCGTATGCTCGTCATAACGCGCCATTTTTATGGTGAGCATACAGATATCCTCCGCTTGGTCGCCGATCCTTTCCATATCGGTAATAATTTTAAGCGCGGCGCTGATACGCCGTAAATCCGTCGCGAGCGGCTGCTGCCGCGCGATGAGGTTCAGGCACAGCCGTTCGATTTTATGCTCAAAATCGTTGACGCGGCCGCCCTCCGCGTACACCCCTTTCGCAAGCGCGACGTCTTGATTGACCAGCGCGGTAATCGCCTCCCGAATCAGACGCTGTACCAAATCGCACATACCCTCAAGTTCCGTGTGCAGGCGCTTCAGTTCTAAATCAAAATGAAGCCGTGTCATTGCGCTCCCCCTTTTCCTATCGATAAAATATACGGTACCGCTGCAATGTTATCCGCAGATTAACGCTGTATTAAAACTATGTAAACTTTCTTTTACACAGTTTTAACACAATGTTGACACGGCTATAACTTTCGTTCGGTAAAGTGGGTGCAAACCATGAAAGGGGAGTAGGAAGGATGAAAAAAATTCTCATAACAGGCGCAATCGCGGCAACGTTGTTGGCGGGGTGCGGCGGCGGGGCGGGGGAACCGCGCGGGGACAAGCCTACGCTGTCGGTGGTCGGTTCGACTTCGGTACAGCCGCTGGCGCAGGAACTCGCGGAC
>JAIRSR010000189.1 GCA_031255355.1 Clostridiales bacterium | reverse complement strand
TCCTCCGCGATTTCATTTTGCACCTTGCGCTTTTCCTCTACAGCGGATTTTTTCGCTTCCTCAATAATGCGCACGGCGTTCGTTTCAGCGTCTATAATCGCCTTTGATATGCTGTTTCTGCTGTTTTCAAATTCCTCCCGCAAACCGCGAAGCGCGTCCGCTTCCCGCTCCGCCGACGCGAGTGCGTCACGCAGGCGGGCAAGTTCCGCGTCCTTTGCGCGGCCCTCCTCCGCGAATTTTTCCGACACGCTCTCAAAATACGCGTTGACGTCCTTTCGGCGGTATCCGAACAATGCCCTGTGAAACAGTTTCTCTCCCATCTATCGCGCCCCCCATCCGTTCCTATAGCGATTTACGGGAAGTAAAAACGCTATGATATATATTTTACACAATTTTATACGGTTTCGTCAACCTTTTTACAAAATCCGACGATATTTTCCAAACACGCCCTAATTCCCCGCGCGGTTTCGGATTGCGCCGGAATACTGAGGAATCGCTTCGGGGAAGCCCACGATATACGCGCCAAGCGCGTTCGCGCGGTCAACGCAGTCTTGCAACGGTACGCCGTTCATGTAATGATACAAAAAGCAAGCGGAAAATCCGTCCCCCGCGCCCACGGCGGACACAAATTCCACCGGCTCTACAGCGCGTGAGCGGTACAGTTCCCGACGGTCACGGCAATAGCACACCGCGCCCTCGCTGTCAAGGGTGATTACAATAATTTTAACCGAAAACGCGCCGCACAACGCCTCACACAGACGTTGGTACGAAGCAAAAGGCTTCGCGATCCGCAGGTTCACAAGCGTTTCACATTCGCTGCGGTTCAACTTCAGGATGGTCGCGCTTCGCAAGCAGGCGCGGATTGTTTCCTCCGTGTAAAAATTTTGCCGCAGATTAAGGTCGCAAAAAACCTCTTGAAAACGGCAATTCGCAAGCACTCCGCGTAGGGTGTCCTCCGAAACGGCAGACCGCCGCGCAAGAGTGCCGAAGTACAGCGCGTCAAATTGTTGGCCGAAAAGCCCCTCTTTTGCCGTAATATAGTCATACGCGGCGTCGGCAACCAACTCGTAGGACGGTTCGCCGTTTGCCAGCGTGACCGCGCAAACGCCCGTCCGCTTGCCGTCCGCGACGGAAACAAACGCGGTATCAATGCCCAACGCGCCGACTTCCCGCACGCACTCCCGCCCGAGCGGGTCGCCGCCAACCGCCGTCAGAATGGACGCGCCCGCGCCGAGCCGCGACAAATGCGCCGCGAAATTCACAGGTGCGCCGCCAAGTTTTTTGCCGTCGGGGAACACGTCCCACAACGCTTCGCCGAAAACCAATACGCGCATACCCTCACCCCATAACATGGATTTCTAAATCCCGCACCGAAACAGCGGCATCATTCGCCGCAATCGTCAGCGTGTTCAAGCCATAATCCGCGATACCGCCCGACACCACGTAAACCGCGCCGTTATTGACAAACAACTCCGCGCCGGTAACGTCGGAAAGTAAGCGTACCCTCACGCGCCCGCCCTCGCCGTATAACGGCGCGAAAACGCCGCAGCAATCCACGCGTCCGCGCGGCGCGTCAAACACAATCTTTCTGCCGAACAGCGTCACCGTTGCGATCAGACCGGGCGTATACGGCAAATCAAACAATACGTCCGCCGCCTTGCCGTCTATCGCGGCGCAAAACGGCGCGGAAAGGGAAACTTCGGGGAACCGCCGCGTTTGCGTGTAGAGGTTTTGAATTTCCCGCACCGGATTCGCGCACAGTTGAACGCCGTGTTCCGTCGCGCGGAGGCTCATTTCACAGGGGAAAGTCATTGCCTGATTGAACGCCGGCGCGGGGATTTCATGACGGTCCCACGCGATACGGATTCTCCTGCCGCCGGGAACGCCCGCCCACGATTGCGGCGCGTAGCACCTGTCGCCGTAGTGCAGGCGGCGCGGGGACGCACTGAAATGAACTGCGGGACGGTGCCGCTCATACGGCACGGCGGGAATCTCGTCCGACGTTGTAACCTCAAACACGGCGGGCGGCTCACATACCGCCGTCAGCGTTTGCCCCGCGAACCGGCTTACGTCGTAATAAGCGTAGAAGTCAGGCGAACCGCCGTCCAAAGTAATATCCAAGTCCAATACCAAATCCGCGCCACGGTAAAATTTCAGTTTCCTTTGCTCCGCGTTTTTGTTCACCGGCAGCAGAATATACCGACTGTCACACGCAATCGTCATAGCAACTCCACCCTCTGTATTTGAATAATGATATGGTACTATATTTTCGCGGGAAATTCAAGTGAAATTATGATAAAAGCACGTGAATCATGAAATTTTCAGCTTGAAATTCCCGGTGTTTTGTTATATAATACACTATGTATTGATGTGCGAAAACGTCAAGGTGTTCCGTGCGCTATTCGCTGATTAAGAGGGTGGTATTCTAATGCGTCACGGCAAGTGCGCCACAAAAAAATATTTTGCCCCGACGCTTCTGCCGGGGGCAGGTCTTTTTCTGCTTACGTTCGCGGGGGACGGAGACGGACTGATTGCCGCCGAATTTGACGATATGTTGGACGTGATAATCGGAACCGCCAGATCCGGCGCGGCAAGTCCGAGCAGACGCCTGTAGCAGTAGGAAACAAGATAGCCGTTCCCCTCAAAGTAGCCGTTATTGCGGGTATTCGCACCGAGTACGGCGGTTAAACTCGTGACAATCAAGGGCTTTTCACGAATTACGAATCGCATTGGAATACCTTCTGATAAAAAATTTCAAAATATTTACACCAAAACACTTGACTTTGACGCAACGTAATAGTTTATAATAGGCAGTGTGAGGTGAATTGATATGGAGTATTCGGGAAACAAAGTGACAAAAATGTCGGGCGTGAGCGCCAGAACTTTGCGGTACTATGATGCAATCGGGCTGTTAAAGCCGCTCAGGGTAGCGGAGTCGGGGTATCGCATATACGGGCAGACTGAACTCGACACGCTGCAACAAATTTTCTTTTACAAAGAATTGGGCTTCCCGCTTGATGAAATCAAGAAACTCTTGACCGCTCCCGGCTTCGACAGGGAACAGGCTTTTCAGAGCCACCTCGCGGAACTCCGCAAGAAACGGAAGCGGCTGG
>JAIRSR010000184.1 GCA_031255355.1 Clostridiales bacterium | reverse complement strand
GAACGTCCGCTCCAACCCCGGCGTGTTTGTGTATGGACGCTTGTATCTATCCATAGTATAACATACTTTATCATACATTTGCAATTGTTCAGCGAAATTTTTACATATTTTATCGTAATTTCTCACAATTTCACTTTGACAAATGTGAAATTTTCATTTATAATACATATGACACCTCATGTACTGACGCCGAAGATTCTATATTACCGGGAGGCGCAAATGAAAAAAACAAAAAAAATAACACTTGCGGCGGTTTTTACGGCACTTACCGTAATCTTGAAAACCTTTACCACTGTTTTTTTATTCCGCACATCAAAATTCGGCTTTTCGTTCGTTCCCGCTGTACTCGGTTCCGCTGTGCTCGGCCCCCTGTGGGGCGGCGCGGTAGGCGGGCTGTCCGACGTCCTCGGATACTTCCTTGTCCGCGACGGCGCGTACTACCCCGGCTTTACCGTCAGCGCGGTTTTGAAAGGCGTTATCTATGGACTATTTTTATTCAAAAAACCGAAAAACATACCAAATATTTTATTGGCAATTTTAACAAGCGTAATCGTCGTCGATTTGGGCGTGAATACCCTGTGGATTCACAGGCTTTACGGAACAGACCTTACCGCCGTGTTCCTGTCGAAAATCGCCTCGGTTCCCGTGTTCGCCGTCATACAGGCCGCCGTGATGTACCTGCTGTTCAAATATCTGCGTAAAGAAATTTCAAGGATTTCAGAATAGAAAAGAAGCCCGCCCTCATATAGTATAGTAGACTGCGGCAAACTAACCTGTATGCGGGGGGGATTTTTGTGGATAGATTCCAAGACTTGCGGAACAAAGAGGTCATCGACCTCTGCGACGGACGGCGGTTGGGCTTTGTGTGTGATATTGAGATCGACGTCGCGGGCGGCAGGATTACCGCCATTGTCGTACCGGGAAGCAAGGGCTTCGGCGGCTTGTTCGGCAAGCGCGACGATTGCGTGATTCCGTGGTGTAATATCCGTAAAATCGGCGATGATATTATCATAGTGGATAACCGCCAAGGCCGCTTGTGTTGCGAATAATATTTAAGATTTGGAGAGATTACAAATGAAATGTATTTTTTGCGGACACCTGGAAAGTAAGGTGATCGATTCCCGCTCCGCTGACGACGGCGGCACCATACGGCGGCGGCGCGAATGTCTGAAGTGCGGCGGGCGTTTCACAAGTTATGAACGGGTGGAAAGTGTTCCGCTGGTGGTGGTAAAAAAGGACGCGACGCGTCAGCCCTTTGACCGCGCGAAGTTGCTGAACGGTCTGCTTCGGGCGTGTGAAAAACGCCCCGTTTCCCTTGACCAGTTGGAAAAGGTAATAGACGAGGTGGAATCTATTATCCACAATTCGCTGACCCGCGAGGTATCGTCCTACCAAATCGGCGAACTTGTCATGGGACGGCTGCGGGAAATCGACGAAGTCGCTTACGTCCGCTTCGCGTCCGTTTACAGACGCTTCGAGGACGTAAACTCATTTATGGACGAACTGAAAAAACTGTTGAAAGAAAAATAGCAAACGGCAAGCGCGGCGTCAAACCAGCAAGCCGGATAACTCCGTAATCGTCCCCGCGCCCATTGTGATCACAAGGTCGCCGTTTGATACGTTTGCTTTGAGGTATTCCGCAATCGCGTGAAAGTCGCTGATATATTCGGCGGCTTTTATTTTTTCCGCGAGTGTTTCCGCGCGGGTAACGCCGTCGTTCGGCTCCCGCGCCGCGTAGACGTCCGTAATGATGACCCTGTCCGCTGCGGCAAGCGACTCCGCGAAGCCGTCGAGCAACGCTTTGGTGCGCGAATAGGTATGCGGCTGAAACACGCACCAGATTTTATTATGGCGAATATTTTTCGCGGCGTTTAGCGTCGCCGTGATTTCGGTGGGGTGGTGCGCGTAATCGTCATACACCGCCGCGCCGCGAAACGCGCCTTTGTACTCGAACCTGCGCCGCGTCCCGGTGAAGTCCGCAAGCCCATCCGCAATGTGCGCGGGCGTTACGCCAAGCCTGCTTGCCGCCGCGAATACGGCAAGCGCGTTAGACACGTTGTGAACGCCCCGAACGCCGAGCGCGACCTCTACCGCGCCGCCGCTATAGTCCGCCGTGAAGGAAGCGGTTCCGCTATCGGAAAATTTAACGTTACGCGCGCGGTATGCCCCGTTTGCGCCGTACAGGATTTTCTCACACGCAACGCCCTCTGCGCACCGCATGACGTTTTCGTCCTCCGAATTCAGCACGGCAAAGCCGCCGTTCGGTATTTTTTCTAAAAACGCGCGGAAAGACGCTTTAATTTGCGCAATCCCGCTAAAATAGTCGAGGTGATCCTCCTCCACGTTCAGTACAATCGCGGCAAAGGGGTGAAACTTCAAAAAACTATCCACATATTCACACGCCTCAAAAATCAAATGTTCCGCGCCGCCTACGTGAAAATTTCCGTTGATTTGAGAAAGTTCGCCGCCGACCAAAACGGTAGGGTTATACCCCGCGTGCAAAAGGACGCACGAGAGCATGGCGGTAACGGTGGTTTTGCCGTGGGTGCCGCTCACCGCGACGGGATACGTGTAATCCCGCGTCAACGCGCCCAAGAAATCCGCGCGTTCCACAACGGCGATTCCGCGCCGCCGCGCTTCTAAAAGTTCCGGATTGTCATCCGCGATTGCCGCCGTATACACCACGAGATCGGGCGATTTGATGTTTTCCGCGCCGTGCCCGATACGCACCTCCGCGCCGTCCTGCGCAAGACGCGCGGTAATGGGGGACGGGCGGCTGTCCGAACCGCTCACCTTGACCCCCCGCGTCAGTAGGATCTGCGCCAAGGCGCTCATACTGATCCCGCCAATCCCGATAAAATGCACCTGTTTATGTACCGTACTAATCAAATTCAGCATCTCCCATCTTATT
>JAIRSR010000251.1 GCA_031255355.1 Clostridiales bacterium | reverse complement strand
TTTTATGTCTATATGGGTATGCCCGGCGGCGTTTACGACGGCTGGACGGCGAAAGATTACAGCGTGGACGGGCAAACGCCGACCAAGACGGTGTTTACCTCTAATTGGAAGCGGTACGGTCAACAGGGTATGGAGGCATACGGCGGCTACAGCGAAACGCTGGACGCTTCGCAACGCGCGTCTTGTCTTTCCGCGCATTTGCAGAATCTGTACGACAGCGAATACATGACGCCCGAAATTTTCACCACTTTTATCAAATATATGTGGAGTATGGGCGACTGGACGTACAAAAATTGGTCGTCCTCCGAGGCGGGAGGCAACTGGGGGACGGCGCAGTGCAGCGCGGCGTATCGGATTATGGCGTACTTTCCCGAATTTGCGGACATACGCAGAGTGCAGTCCTTTACCGCGTACACCAACTACGGCGCGTATAACGGCAAGGTGCGGACGGGTTCGTGGATGGATATGATGTGGGCGAACCTGAAGCAGGTGTCGTTGGATAACGTCGTCCACGCGGACGGCTCTTCGGGCGAACTTTCCGTTTCGTACACCGATTACGCGCTTAGTACCATTACGGGCATTAAGGCGACCGCGGATTCCCTCGGCATCCCGGTGGAATATTCCCCCGAATTGCGGGAGGGCATTAAGGCGTTGGTGAAATATATTATCGTTAAAACCCTCCCCGGCTTTTACGATAACCAAATGGGGGACGGCGGGGGGCATGAGCGCAACTACAAATCAAGCAGGATTACGCCGATTGCGGATTGGCTGCAAGACCCGTTTTTGCTGTGGGCGGCATACGGCGGCAAAAACAAAAACGGAAAAGCGCCGGATTTCACAAGTTATCATTATGACGGCGGCAAGACTTTAACCATGCGTTCCGATTGGTCAGACGACGCGCTGTACCTGCATATCGACGCGGACGGCGGGAGCGGGACGCACGCCCATTGGGACGATTTGGCGGTGATTGTCAGCGCGTACGGCAGTTACCTGCTCACCGACCCGCTGTATTACGTGCAAAACGCGAACGACCCCGCACGGCGGTGGTTGGTATCGTCCAAAGGGCATAACACGATGGAAATCAACGAGTATTGCCAATCGGGGATTAACCCCTCCACGGTCGATTCCGTATTGCCGAAAGGCGGCGGGCAAGGGGAGTTCCGCAGAGTGGAATTAAATGACGCGTATGATTTTACAAAGGTGTACGGCGGCGCGAACTTTAAGAACCTCGCGTACCGCGACACGGCAAGCGCGTCTTTTATCCGTGACAAATTGCCGTCCGCGACGGAACCGGGCATGGACTATACCCGCAACGTTCTGTTCGTGAAGCCGAATTTTTGGATCGTATCCGACTACATGGACCCGATCGACAAAAACAAGGTGAACAAATATACGCAATTGTGGCATATGTCGCCCGATTCCGACATGCGTATCGACGGACAGTACCAACTTGCGGCGGGGGAGAAAATCGGCGAGGTAAACGGCGTTCCCGACGCGATTAGCCCGGATACCGTCATACAAGCGCCTATGCAGGTATCCAACACGCAATTTGTACCGGGGACGGGGACGGGCGCGTTTTACTCCAACAATCCAAAAGGCGCGAATATCCAAGTGGTTCCCGCAGATGTTACCGACGTAACACCGAAGTTGCAATACGGCATTTATCACCCGAATTTGGTGGTACCCTACGGCGTGTTTGAAAAAAACGTCCAAGGGACGACCGCGATGGATACGGTGCTGTTCCCGACGAAAGAGGGCGAAAATTACAGCGTCACACCCGAGCCGTTAGCGGTGGATTTGCCGAAAGGCTCCGCTTCGGCGTTCGCCGCGGAGGTGCGTGACCTTTCCGGCATGTCCAACACGGCGTACAACTTTAATTATTATATCCTGCACGAAAAAGAGCGGCAAAAACGCGTAGACTTCGGCGATTGCGCGACGGACGGCACACTCGCGTATTACGAAACCTTTACTTCGGGTGCGCCGCGTCGGTTGATCGTAGAGGACACGCGGGAATTTACCGATACCGCTTTGCGCGGGGCTGTGCTGTACGCCGCGCGGGAAGTCACTGATTTATCCGTGGAGTGGGTGGGGAGTCAACTGCGTCTGAACACCTCAAAAGAGGTGGATTTAACCGCTCTGACGATTTTGTCGCCGAAAAAGGCAACGGCGGTCACGCTCAACGGCAAGGCGGTTGCATACAAGCAAAGCAATAATTACGTGTATTTCGGCGCGGAACCGTTGTTGGAGGGAACACCGCTTGCGCCGTCTGAACCGTCCGGTTCGACGGATTCACGCGGCGGCGCGAACCACGGCAACGGCGGGACGGCAACCCCCGGTAACGGCGGGGAACCCGTATTGCCGCCGCAACCGCCGCGTTCGGGATTTGACGCGGAACTTGACGGTCATTGGGGCGAAGCGGAAATCCGCGCACTGATTGAAATGGGCATTGTGACAGGGTGGGACGGCAGTTTGCACTTGACGGACAGGACGACACGCGCGGAATTTTTGACGCTGTTGCTGCGGGCGACGGATACGCCGCCTACCGAATACAAGGACTGCTTCGCCGACGTAAGCGCGGGCGATTGGTACGCGGATTACATTCAAGCGGCGTTCGACCTCGGCATTATGGAGGGTTCGGACGGAAACGCTTTGCCGAACGCGGATATTACGCGTGAGGAAGCGGTGAAACTCCTGGTGCAAACACTGCGTACCAAGCGGGAAGTTGCGTTGACGGACGCGCCGCTTGCCTTTGCCGACGCGGAGGACGTCAGTGATTGGGCGGTGCCGTACTGTGCTGCGGCTGCCGCGTTGGGCTTGGTGAACGGCATGGGGGATAATTATTTT
>JAIRSR010000135.1 GCA_031255355.1 Clostridiales bacterium | reverse complement strand
GGGGTCGTTTCCCCCGCGTCAAAGGCGGCGTTCAAATACCGCAGCACCTTTTCCTGTTCCGCTGTCGGGGGAAGCGGTACGGTTTTCGCGAAGCCGTCCCCACGGTACGCCGTCCGCAGGACGGTTCTGTCCTCGAAGATCACCAAGCCCTTATCGCGCAGCGCGTTCACCGCGCCGTAGGAACCGCCGGAAAACGCCACCAGGTCCGCCGCCGAAATCGCGCCCGTTTGACGCAGTATTTCCAGCATTTTTGCCTGTTTTGGCGCTTTTTTGTATAACGCTTCCACGTCCGTTTCGCCGCCAATGCTTACCATTCTGATTTGCTTGGCTTTGACGCTTTGCGCGGTTTCCTCATCGCGGGAAACAATCCCCCGCGCGTTGAGCGCGTTGACCGCGCGGCGCGCCCCGGGCAGGTCGGACACCGTACCGAAATCGGCGGTACCTCCCGCGTCCTTGATCCGTTCTAACACCGCGCGTTCCGAAGCGGATTTTGGGACGGCGGTTCCGTCAAGCACCGTAATCCACTCCGTCGTCTTGACGGAGATGCCCGACGGCATGACCGTTTTCAACGCTTGGTAAAAGGTGCAGAGGTATTTTTCGCGCATCCACTTCGCGAGGGAGAGCATTGCGCCGTTGAGGAGCGGCCGTTCGTCAAGGATTTTCATGACGGCTTTCAGCGAGCCGTAGGCACTTTGTTCCGCGAAGCCGACGACGATTCCCTCCGTCGTCCTGTTCCCCGCGCCGAACGGGACCAGCACCCGCATACCCGCCGATAACGCCATGCCGTCGGGGACGCTGTAGTGAAACGTCTTGTCCGTCGCCCGCGCGGTATTCGCGATTACGATTTCCGCTATGCTCATTTTAATATGATTTTTGCCCTGTCAAGAATCTCATTGGCAAGGTCGTCTTTTGACATAATGGGTAAATCCTCCGTTTCGCCGCTTTGGTGGAGGATTTTCACAACGTTGGTGTCCGTAGCGAAGCCCGCGCCCTCCCGGGTGAGGTCGTTCGCGACGATGAAATCCGGGTTTTTCCGCTTGAGTTTATCCGCGGCGTACACCGCGAGGTCGGCGGTTTCCATGCAAAACCCAATGAGGACGAAGTTTTTGTTTTTGCCCAACTCCATTAAAATATCGGGGTTTTTTTCCAATTCCAACGTCAGCAGGGATTCCTTTTTCGCCTTGCCGCTTACGGCGTTTTTCACGCGGAAATCGCCTACGGCGGCGGCCTTGACGATAATATCCGCACCGTCGGCGCGTGACATGACCGCGTCATACATCTGCCGTGCGCTGTCCGCGTACACCATTTCGATATTTTTCAGCGGAGCAAGCGCGACCTTTCCGCTCACCAGCGTCACCTCCGCGCCGCGCCGCCGCGCCGCCCGCGCTACGGCGTACCCCATTTTCCCCGAGGAGTAATTCGTGATAAAGCGCACGTCGTCTATTTTCTCCCGCGTCGGGCCCGCCGTCACCAACACCTTTTTCCCCAAAAGGTCCTTTGTGTACAGCGTACGCGCGATAATTTCCTCGATAATGTCATCCGCGTCCGCTAACTTGCCCCTGCCCGTGATGCCGCAAGCCAAACGCCCGCTGGCGGGTTCCGCGACGGCGTATCCCAACGATTTCAGCCGTGCGAGGTTCTGTTGCGTGACGGGGTTGTCGTACATATTGGTATTCATGGCGGGGGCGAGAATCACTTGCGCCTTTGTCGCCATAACCGTCGTCGTCACAATATCGTCCGCTATGCCGTTCGCGATTTTGCCTATGATGTTGGCGGTAGCGGGGGCGATGACCATCACGTCTGCGGCGGCGGCAAGCGAAATATGCCCGATTTCCCACGCGGCGGGCGGCGCGAATAAATCCGTCGCCACAGGATTTTGCGACAGCCCTTGCAACGTGAGCGGCGTGATAAATTCTTGCGCGTTTTTCGTCATGCAAACCCGCGTATCCGCGTGGAGTTTTTTCAGACGGCTGATGAGTTCCGCCGCCTTATACGCCGCGATTCCTCCGCTTACGCCAAGCACGACCGTCTTTCCGTTAAGCATAAAATTCTTCCTCATAGGATAACTTTCGGTCCGAAGAATTTTCAAAAAGAATTTTGCCCTCATAAATCTCCATGACCGCCAAGGAAACAGGCTTGTTTGTCGCCGCGCCGACCAGCGGGTCGGAGCCATTGACCAACTCCCGCGCGCGTTTCGCCGTCGCCACGACCAACGAATACCTGCTGTCCACCTTGTTCATTAAATCATTGATTGCCGGATAAATCATCGTTTATTCCTCCATATTATTTAATATTTGTTCGCGTATACTGCCAAGGCACCTGCTTCGGCGGCATTTTTCCGCGTCTATGATTGAAATCAACTTCGCCGCCGCGTGTTCCACGGCGTCGTTGATGATTAGATAGTCATACGTTGCCGCCAACTCAAATTCCTCGCGGGAACGTTTCAGCCGCGCCGCGATGTCCTCCTCCGATTCGGTAGCGCGTCCCCGCAGCCGCTTTTCAAGTTCGCGAAAGGACGGCGGCACCACAAAGACCATGACCGTTTCGGGCAGACGCTGTTTGACTTGACCGCCGCCCGCTACGTCGATTTCCAGAATCACACTGCCGCCGCTTGCCAACCGCGCCGCGACGGGGGCGGCGGGGGTGCCGTAGTAACTGCCGTTGACGTACCTGTTATATTCCAGAAGTTCGCCGTTTTGAATCATCTCCTCAAACCGCGCCTGTGATTTGAAGTAATAATGCGCCCCCTCCACCTCACCCTTGCGCGGCGGGCGGGAAGTCGCGGAGACCGAGAGGAAAATATCCCGCCTTACGCGGGCGACCTCGTCACATACCGTACCCTTGCCGACCCCGGCGGGCCCGGACACCACAAGCATTACGCCGTTTTCAGCGTTCCTCTTCTTCATCGGAAAATCCTCCCTTGGACGCGACTCTGTGCGAAATCGTTTCCGATTGCAACGCGCTGAGTATGATGTGGCCGCTGTCCGCGATAATCACCGCGCGGGTGCGCCGCCCGCACGAAGCGTCAATCAGCGAACCGCCGTCCTTTGCCTCTTGGATGATGCGCCGAATCGGTGAGGAATCCGGCGTGACAATGGCGATAATCCTGTCCGCGGAAACGGTGTTCCCGAAGCCTACGCTAATCAATTTCAAATAAACGCCTCCTGTTTTCAGAACTGTCCGAAAACCGTATCGCGGCGGCAAAAGCGGCATTTTTTTCGCTCACGTATGGTTTTAGTACAGGTCTGTTCTATGTTTTCTTGAATCATTTACTCTATGTTTTGGAGTTGTTCGCGGATTTTTTCCAACTCCGATTTGATGTTGACGACGACTTTCGCGGCGTCCAAGTGGTTCGCCTTAGCGCCTATGGTGTTGATTTCACGGTTCATTTCCTGCAACAGGAAGTCCAGCCGTCTGCCAATCGGCCCGTCCAACGCCGCCGCGCGGTCAAATTCGTCCAAATGGCTGTGCAAACGCGTGAGTTCCTCCGCGACGCAAACGCGGTCGGCATAAATCGCCGTTTCGGTCAACAGCCTGTTTTCGTCTATCGGGCAATCGCCGAGCAGTTCCTTGACGCGCCGCTCAATTTTTTCACGGTACTCCGCCGCAGCGCGGGGCGCGATTTCCTCAATTTTCGTCAACTCCGCGCGAATGGAGCTGTTTCGCGCCAGCATATCCGCCGCCAACTTCGCGCCCTCCCGCGCCCGCGTATCGGTAAACGCCGCCGCCGCTTCGTCCGTCACGGCAAGCACCCGCGCAAGCAGCGCGTCCTCGTCGTCCTCCTTGTGGACGGAATCGAATATGTCCCCGAACCGCGCCACGGTAGAAACGGAAATATCGTCCCGCACACCAAACTCCGTAGAGAGCCTGCGGAGCGCGTCGATATAACTTTTGGCAAGCGCGTCATTGAGTACGATTTCCTTGCTGTCGTCCGCGTGCCGGTGTACGGAAACCGTCACATCTACCTTGCCGCGCGAAATATAGTTTTTCAGATGATTCTTGATGTGTTCCTCTAAAAAACCGTAATGGCGCGGGACGCGGAAGTTGAAATCCGCGTATCTGTGGTTGACCGACCGAATTTCCACCAGAATATCAAAATTGTCAATCGTCCGCTGTCCCCGCCCATAGCCCGTCATGCTTTTTGTCATTTTCAACCTCCGTTCATGTGTCTATCCTACTATTACTGTATATATTATAACATAATGGCAAGCCGCCAATCGGCTTGCTTCACACCGTTTCAATAAATACAACGGCGGAAAAGCCGTAAGGCTTTTCTACTACTATTGTATTTATTATAACACACCTTGCGCAAAAATAGCAAGTAGCAATTTACACAGCGGTTCGCCGCCGTTTTTCCGCTCAATCCCGCGTGTTGACGGCTTTGACCCTCGCGCCCTCTTTC
>JAIRSR010000169.1 GCA_031255355.1 Clostridiales bacterium | reverse complement strand
AAACGTCCTGTACGTCCGCGAACGCGAACGGCGCTTTTGCCGCCAACGCTTCCAAAAAATCGCTGTACGCCAAGGGGTCAAGCCTTTTTAGGTCTGCCGCCGTTTCCGCGTTGAGCGGTTGAATATCGAGCAGAGAATATTCCGCGTTACTGTCGAATAACGCGCTGATGCCGTCCGTATCGCCCCGCGCCGCCGCGTCGTTGAGCAAATCCGCGAGGAACCGCCGCGCGCCGAGGTACTCCTCCGCTTCGCCGTGCGCCAACGCGTACGCAAACCCGCCGCTGATGTCAAGATACACCCAAAGACTTTCGCCGTCCAGCACCGCCGTCAGTTGCACGGGGTCGAGCGGTTCCCCGAACGCCTGCGCGATTCCGTTACTTGCCGACACCGCCGCGTCCGACGCGCTCCAAACAACGCCGTTCGGGTTTAACGCGTTGCCGAACCGCGCGTAGTACTTTAGCGTACCGCCTGCGGGTATGTCGATCGTTCCCGCCGCTTCCGTAAGCACCGCCGCAACGCCGCCGTAGCCCTCCGGCAGTTTGATGTAACGGTACGCGCCCGAAAATAACGCGCCGCCGTTTTCGTCAAAGAAAATTTCCTCCGCTGTGTACGCCGCGCCGTCAACGGAAAATTCTATCGTTTGCGCACCTGTGAAACCGGGCGCGACCATACCCGCGAGGGGTGTTACCGCGCCGAGGTCAAGGCTTCCGCCGCTTGCCACCTTGCCGTAAGCCGCGTCAACGTACAACGCGCCGTCCGACTGTTCCGGCGTGACAACGCCCGTATACTCCAGCGCAACCGATACCAACGCGCCCTCGCCGTCCCCCCGCGTGAACGCCGCCGCAGGGTACTTGACCGCCGCGAGGATTTCCGGCACCTTGCCGCCGATTAACGCCGCCGTCCACCGCTTGCTCGGGTCGTCCGCCTTTTCCGCGTCAATGCCGATACTCCCGCCGTCTACCGTGACCGTCCAACGCACCTGCGCGTCAAGCCCCCATTCGCCCGCCGCCTTTACCGGCGTACCGTAGGAACCGTTGGACACCGCCACGGCATACGCCGTCTGCTTCGGGATTGTCACGCCGGCAATCGTCCTGGCGCCGTTGCCGCGATTGTAGCCAAATTCGATATATGACGTTTCCTCCGCACTGACCGCCAACCGCACGCCCGTGGTATTGTCCCCAAACGCGCGTGTAACGAAATCCGCGCGTTGCAAGGCGTTGACGGTGAAATTCCTTACACGGAGGTTTACCGTTGCGTACCACTGCGCGGTATCCTTGACGAACAATCCGCCGCTTGTAACATAGGCGTAACCCGCCGCCTTAGTGCCGGACGCGGGGCCGTTGACCGTAGAGGTAAGCCATTCGCGGTCGGCGGCGTTTGCCGCAAGGCGGGGCGCGTCTGACGCGGCGGCGACGCGGTTTTCATATCCGTAGGCGGGGATATTTTCCGCGTTGTACCCGCTGAAATCCTCCGACAGGCTCCGCGATTGCTCCCCCGCCGCGCAAGCCGGAATCCCCGCGCACAGCAACACCGCCGACAGCACGGCAGCCAAGACTTTCCTGAACATAATCGACACCTTCCTTTGGAACCTGCTAAAATTCCCTCTATTAAAATACTATTCAATGCGCACCGCGTCCGTCAGCGGACGCAAGCCGCCGCCCCACAGGAACAACTTCCCCTCCGCGCCGATTTGCGCGGGAATTGTGAACCCGCCGAGCCGTTGCAAAGTAGTCAAGCCCGCGTCCACTTCGCGCGTTTCCGTGCCGACCAGTCTGCCCCCCGCGCCGTAGTACGCCGCGATTACGGTGATATTCCCGCCGTCCGCGTCATAATCCGAGGGGTTGATGTTGACCGTCAAGCCGTCTTGCGTAATCTCGTACAGCGGTTCGTCAAGCGCGGGCAACCGCTGTTCCGTTTCCAGCACCAATACGACAAGGCTCTTGTTCGGCATATGATACGCGCCGAAATTTTCCTCATTTTTCGCCGTAGTCACAATGGAGGCGATGTTTCTTGAACTATCGTCATACACAAAGGAACTGAGGTTCGGCGCGGTAAACACTGTTTCCTCTACCAATTTATAGGTGTTTTGAAAATTAAAGCTCAAATTCACGCCGTTATTTTCCATACCGTTCACCAAAATCAACTTCAGCGTATGCGCCCCCTCCGCGCTTGCCGTAACGGTAAGGCGGCAATCACTGCTCGCGGGGTTGGCATACGCCGCGCCGCCCGCGTCGATTGCCGATTCCATTACGCGGTCGCCCATGCCTTTCGCGTAGGCGTGATACATACGCCCCACAACAGATTCATACCATATCTCGTCCCACAGATACGAAAGTGACCAAATGGAAGTTTGCACGTTCGCCATCGCGTGGAACGTCGCCCCGCCCACGTTGCTCCGCGCTTGCAGACGGTTCAAAAACTGCGCCGCCGAAAGCGCGGCGAAAAGGTTGATCATAGTGCCTGTGGTATCGCCCGGGCCGCCGCCGTAACGCGCGTGTTCGGTCATGACGAGTTCCACGCCGCTATCCGCGCCTAAAATCGTTTCGATTGAATTTGTCATTACATCAAAGCCCGCGTCCATATACGCGATCGGCATACCGTCATAATACGGGTGTGCGCTAAGGTACTTCAATTTATGCCCAATCGCTTGCAGTACGCCGTCCGTCCACAGTTTCACCGACGCGCCGCCGATTCCGTCCTCCCACGGCGCGGTCTTGCCGCACCCCATAAACACCGCTTCCGGGCATATCGCCTCGATTGCCGCGATATGCGCGGCGGCGGTCTGCGTGTACCAATCGAGGACGTTCGTGTTAAACGTCCACCCTTGCGCTTCCCAATTCCAATCGATTTCGTTGCCAAGTTCAAACGCGAACACTTTGATCGGCGCGGCAAACCCGAGCGACGCCCGCATCGCGCCCCAGCGGGATTGCGTCGCGCCATGCGTCAAAAACGCCGCGAACTGCGCGTTTTCCTCCGGCGTAGCGGAGGTCATGGAAAGGTTTACCAAGTAGGTGAAATCGGGGTTGATTTCCCGAATCCACTTGATAAACTCCACCGGGCCCATACGCGCGGCGGGGGTCACTTTGTACTCGTGGTACGGGCTGACTGTTTCAGACCCCCGGCGCGTAGAAAACTTACCTACATTGCGAATCAAACTATAGGCTTCCGTCGTGCTGCCGCCCAAGCGGACGAGCGGGAAGTCGTATAATGAGGGCGCAAAATCTTTCCACCGTTGGTTGATGTCTAAATTCGTTCCCTCTAAATATGCCGTGCCGTTGCTGTCCGGCTCGTTTTGCGCACCGAGGATTTCGGGGCGGGCGCGGTGCAAAACGTGTTCATCATTGATGTTTACCGTCGCCGAGTAGGACCATCGTTCCGAAGCCTGCGCCCATAACTTTGCCGTGTTTACGGGAATCACCGCGCCCGATACGCCGCAATGCGCCGTGACCGCCGTAATTACCGCTAAAATCATGACAAATATCCGTTTCACTTACGCCGCGCCCCTTTCCTCCTAATTTGCTGTTAGAAAATAAATACAAAATCGGCAAGCGGCCGAAGTGTGCCGCCGTCCCAGATGATTACCTTGCCGGAAGCGTTTCCGTCAGGCGGTATGACAAATCCCGCCAGCGTTTGCGTCGTCGTCAGGTTTGCGTCCACCTGCCGCACGTCCGCGCTAATCATTTGACCGTTGATGCCGTAGTACGCCACCGCGACGAGGATTTCACTTTCCGCCGCGTCATAGTCGGCGGGGTTCACATACAGCGTAAGGTCGTCGCCGTCCACCGCGTAAAGCAGCGGATCGCCCGAATAATTCAGTTTGATGTTGGCGAGGGTCGCGTAGTCGTCCCCTTTCGCGTAAAACGCGGCGGGATACTTTACCCCTGTTCTAAGGTTGTATACGTTCGCGCCGAAAAGATTGCCGCTCCACGTATGCGCCGGTTCCGAAGCGTCCGCTACAGTGAAGTCAACGTCTTGACCGTCAAATACCACCGTCCAGTCGAAGTATCGAATCCCGCCGGTACTCCATGTCACAGGGCAGTACTGTGTTTCCACCGCCGTGCCGTCGATTACAATCAGCGCGTAGGCGGAATACAGCGGTACACCCTCCGGCCCGCGATTATTCTCCGCGCCGGAGTAACCGAACTCAAGATACGACCGCTCATCATCGCTCACCGCCAGACGAACGCCTGTCGGGTTAAAGCCCCAAACAACGGTGAATTGCGCCTTATCCAAAGAAGTAAGCGCGTAGTTTTTCAAATCAAGATTCGCCGTCGTCACCCACGCCCAATAATCATGAACGTTTAAGCCGCCGCCAATCCACGCTTTGCCGGGCAACTTATCGCCGTACCCCGCGCCGTATACCACCGAGGTATTCCATTGATACGTCACACCGTCGGCAGTGGTCCCGCCCGCGATTTTCTCACGCTCCACAGCGGTCGCGATTACCGCGTTTTCCAAGCCGATTGCGGCATTTTCCGCAGTGTATCCCGAAAAATCGTCGTCAAAGTCATACACCTCCGGCGGTGTGCCTGTGTAATTTAATTTCATGTTGGCAAGCCTTACGGCGTTATCGCCCTTGGAGTAGAACGCGGCGGGATACTTTGCCCCGGTGCGGAGGTTGTATACGTCGGTGCCGGAAAAATCGCCGCTCCACGTATTTGCCGGGTCGTCAGCGTCGGTAACGGTGA
>JAIRSR010000071.1 GCA_031255355.1 Clostridiales bacterium | reverse complement strand
GTTTATTATAACAACAGTGCAAGCCGCCAATCGGCTTGCTTCACACCGTTTCAATAAACACAACGGAAGTAAAACCGATTAGGTTTTACAACTACTACTGTGTTTATTATAACAACAGTGCAAGCCGTCAATCGGCTTGCTTCACACCGTTTCAATAAATACAACGGCGGAAAAGCCGTAAGGCTTTTCTACTACGATAGTATTTATTATAACAACAGTGCAAGCCGTCAATCGGCTTGCTTCACACCGTTGTATTTATTATAACAAAAAGTAACGGCAGAGTATATCCTACAACCGTTACTTTTTGAGTGTACAATTTTTACTTTTCGGTGTTTTTTTACGTTTTCAAATCATTTTTTCATTCTTTTGCTTTGTAATGGTGATTTTCACTTCCAACCCGGGGTACGCGTTCCGCAGCCGCACGCCGGAGCCGCCGCCGAAAATCAATTTTAGCCGCGCGTTTACGTTTTTCAGCCCGATATGGTTCCCCTCCGCGCCGTCGCCGCCGTCCAACTCCGCGTTCAGCCGCGCCAGCCGCGCTTCGTCCATACCCGCGCCGTTGTCCGTGACGGTAATTACAGCGTGTGTTCCGTCCTCCTCCGCGCGGATTTTAATCACGCTCTTTTCGTTCCCGCGCTTCCGTCCGTGATTGATCGCGTTTTCCAACACCGGCTGTAACGTCATTTTCGGCACAAGACGCGGAAGCGCCTCCTCGCGCACGTCCACCTCGAACACAATTTTTTCGCCGAACCGTATCCGGCAAAGTTCCATGTATTTTTCCGCGTACCGCAACTCCTCCGCGACCGTCAAACACTGTGTTTCGCTCGATATGGTCACGCGCAGCAGTGAGGACAGCGTTTCAATGGCGGCGGAAGCGGGGTTCGCGCCCTTTGCCGCGCCTATGACAAGCCAATTGATGGTTTGCAGTGTGTTGTAGAGGAAGTGCGGGTTGATTTGCGCGGCAAGCGCCGCCGTTTGCGTTTGGCGAAGTGCCTCGCCGCGCTCCCGCCCTTGCAGAATGAGCGAAAATATAAACGCCACGCCGAAGAAAAACGCGGCAAGCAACAGGATAATCCCCGCCGTGACATATAAAATATGCGTCCGCGCCGCGTTATACTCCCGCATACTGACAAACAGGGTATACGTCCAATCGCGCACCTCTGAAACGGCGGAAAAGCCAAGCACGTCCGCGCCGCCGCGCACCTCGCCCGCCAGACGCTGCCCGCTGAGGTTATCCGTAATCGCCGCCGCCTGACGCGGAGGGAACTGTGAGAGCAAACTCCCCGCCGCGATATTTACGACAATCGCGCCGCGCTTTTCCGTGCCGATGAGGGGGTACAGGTAATAAAAAGAGAGTTGTCCGTCCTCCGCTTCGCTGACCCACGTATTCACCGTGTGCTTTTTCGCGCGGTATTCCTCTACCAGCGGGTGTTCCCCGCCGAGCAGCGCGTTGCCGTTGAGCAGACAGCGGCGCGGTTCCGAATAGACGTAGACGGAATTGATATTGTCCGTTTCAAACGCGCCGAGGGTTTTGATCACCCTTGCCTTGAGCGCGGTCGCGTCGTAGTAAGTTTCGTCCTCCCGCTGAAAGAACGTTAAGACGTTCGCGTCAGAGAGCAAACGGAGCGCGAGGGTGTCGATTTGCTTCACCGCGTCGTCCGAATGTGTCCGCGCACCCTCGATGTTACTGATGAAATTCTTGCGCAACTCCGCCATCGCAGCGTTGCCGTACAGACGGTAAATCAACGCGCCGAGTACCGTCAACAGCAAAATAAAGGCGGCGCATATTTGCGGCAGATATTTGACAAAAACGCGGATTTTTCCGTTTTTCATTCGCCGTACCTCACGTTATATTCCCCCGGCGTAACGCCGTAGTGCTTCTTGAACAGGCGGTGGAAATATTTTACGTCTTTGTAGCCGACCAACGCGCAAACATCGGAAACTCTGTAGTTCCCCGCGCGAAGCAAGGCGACCGCGTGTTCCATGCGCACCTTTACCAAATAGTTACTGAACGTTTCGCCGACCCGCTCTTTGAACAGGCGGCTGAAATACGCCGCGCTTAAAAAAATGTGGTTCGCGGCGGAAAACAGCGTAATATCCTTGTCGAAATTTTCATCAATGTACTGCTTCGCCTTGAGAATCGCGTGATCGCCCACGCCCAATTTACACGCGGCGGTCTCGGCAAGGCGCAGCAGAACGTCAGACGGGGCGTGGTACGCGTCCGCGCTCTCCGCTGTTTCAGCGGTCGCCGGGTCCGTTTCCCGCAGTTTTTCCAAAATAATCCGCGTCGTTTCGCGCAGTTCCGCGCCGTCCGCTTCCATTTGGCGCACCAGCGCGGCGACGGCGGCGACATTGCCGCAGATGATATGCGTGAGCAACAGTTTTCGCGGTTCCGCGTCCCCCGCCAAGGCGGGCATTCCTCTGAACGCTTCGGACAGCGCGTACACAGAGGGATACACGCCGTCGGTTAGAATCTCGCACCGGGCGCGGAGCAGTTCCTCCGCGTAGGCTTGAATCCGCGCTGTTTTTTCACGCAATGCCGCCGCGAAGTCCGGCGCGTCCGAAAGGGCAAGTACACGGAGTGTTCCGCCGTCGCCCGTCCCCGAAAGGAAAGTAACGCCGTCCGACTCGAAATGGATAATATTTGCGGCGGCGGTATACAGCGCGTCCTCGCCGTACTGCCAGCCGCCGTCCGCGTCCGGGGACGGAAAACGCACCGTAAGCAAGGCGGCGCGGTGTTCCGGCAGCGCGGATTCCGAAATCAAACGCAGACGTTCCTCGATTTCCTTTTTGTCGTACAACGCGCCGCACAGCACATCGTTGACAAATTGCGACGCGCCGTATTGCGTCAGACGCGACAGGCGTTCCGCTAAATCCTCACGTTCGCGCAGTTCCGCAGTACGCTCGTCCAGCCGCCGCCGTATTTTTGTAAAAACAGCGGCAAGGGTGTCAAGCGAAACGGGCTTCAGCAGGTAATCCGCCGCGCCCAGCGCAATCGCTTGCCGCGCGTACTCAAATTCGCCGTAGCCGCTCAGCAGAACGATTTGTGTATCCGCGCCCTGTTTCCGAAGCCGCTCCGCTAACTCCAGCCCCGATACCTGCGCCATTTTAATATCGGTGAGGATTACGTCCGCCGTGTTGCCGCCGCACCATTTCAGCGCGTCCGCGCCGTCCTCGAAGCAGGCGGCGACCGCAAAGCCCAACCCCGCCCAATCCACCAGGCGGCATAGCCCGTTGCGCTGTGTTTCCTCATCGTCAACAATGATTATCGAATACATAACTTCCCTCCGACCGGCGTTCCTCAATCCGCTTCAAAATTTCTACCCCCTCGCGCCTGTTCCCCGCGCGGACGACATAGGAAACGCCTGTGCCGAAGCGGTGAAAGTCAAAGCGTTCCGCGTCCTCCCGCGTGAGGGTGTAGCCGCATATGCCGACCCCGCGCACACGGAAGCGGGGGTAGATTTCCTCTAAAAACGGTTGCCCGAACTGTACCTTGTCCATGTAGCCGAAGTTCAGACCGCAGACGGCGTCTTCCTCGGTCAAATCGTCCATCCACTGGTCTGCCCTGCCGCAAAAATGCATGGAAACAGACTGAAAATGGCGGTATATTTTTCTGTTATACGGCTGTACAAACTCACGGTACGCTTCGGGCGAAAGGTTGACCGCCGAATCGTCCCGCAACGTGATTCTGCCCGGGCAAAGCCCGCGCCAATGATAGTTAAAACCCTCCGTTTCATCGTCGATGACCGTTTTGATTTTTTCCATAAATTTGATATACGCATCGCAAATCAGCGACAACAGCGCGTGAAGCATACAATCACC
>JAIRSR010000056.1 GCA_031255355.1 Clostridiales bacterium | reverse complement strand
TTTGACGTAGGGGAAGTACACCGCCTGAACCGTCCCGATTACCGCCGTCACCAACTGCGGCGCGTTTGCCGTCCCCGCCGCGAACGAATACCCCAGCCCCGCGAGGTCAGGCGCGTGAATCACCGCCGCGTCCCCCGCCGTACCGCCTACGGCATAGGACAAAATCGGCGGTTCCGCGCCGTCCCTCGTCCCGCTTCCGTCAAGGTCAAGGAACGGAATCACTTGGATCGTATCACTGCCGCGCGGCTCGAAGTCAAAATAAACGATAAAATCCCCCGCGCCGTTTTCCACCAACACGGTGCGGAACGTCACGCCGCCCAACGGCGCGTAGGCAAACAGGGCGGGGATCTCCGCCGCCGACGGTGATTGGAACAGGTGCGCCGCGCCAACACCGTAACTGTTCGGCAAGGTGTACGCGCCAAGATAAGACGCGGGGTTCGGGTAATCCGCGTTCGCCGCGTCACGCGCAACCAACGTCACCGTCCGCCGAAGCCGCGTGTACTGATACGAAACGTCAAGCGGCGGCGTTACGCCGTTGTACGACTGCGAAGCGGGCGTTCCGCTCCCCGCAGCCAACGCGTAATACGCCAGCGCGGGAAAATCCGCGTCCGTCGGCGCGTTTCCGTCCGTCGCCGCAAAAACGCCGTCTTTCGCGATACCCACGCTTTTGATGCCGATAATCGCGCCTGTTTCCGCGTCCACCGCCCGAACGGAAAGGTTCCCCTCGTTCCGCGCGTAATAGAATATAATCGTGTTTTGCCCGCCCTCCGTAACGGTAATCCGCGCGGGGGACGGGTCGCTCCCTGTGACGGTATAGCCCGCGACGCTTGGCGCGGCGTGCTGATACACCGTGCCGATTTCCACGGGAATCACCGCGTCCGCGCTGCCCTCCACCCGCGTTTGTGTCCCCTCGTAATATGTCATGACCGTCACCGCGTCCATGTTGGAAACATACCGAAACGTAACGGTAACCGTCCTGTCGTCTATATTTTCCGTCAATACGTTCACGTGTTCCGGGTGAATCGTTACCGAAGCGTTGGAAACAACCGCGTGCCCCGCGCGGTCAATCAGCGGCGCGAAGGCGATCCGAAAGGTGGGAATCGTCAGCGCGTCAATGGTAAACGGCGCGTCGGCGTACCCAACGTTTCGCGGATAGCGGTACAGCGGCGGCACTCCCGCTACAGGGGTTCCCGCCGCGTCCACCCGCACCGCCTCCACCACTACGATAATCGGCTCCGTTTTGTCGGCAACGTCATTTTTGTTGCTGTCCTCATCGTATAAAAACGCTACCGACGCGGGCGCCGTCCTGTCGTAAACACCGCTGTAATCGTCCGCTTCCCCCCGCGATACGCCGTTGACCTCTGTATCGTAGTAAAGCCAGCCCTCCTCTGCCGCGTAGACGTTCCGAAACACACTGAACGCGTCGCCGTCAAAGCCGTACAGCGTTTCCGTGTGCATCGCCACGCGGCTCCCCGCCGCCGTCACCGCCACCCAGCGCACAACGGCAAACGCTTCCTCATCGTCCGGGATACCGTTGTTGTTGCCGTCCTCTTTATACAGATACGTCACCGTATCGCCGTCCCTGCGCACAATAAAACCGGGCGGGATTCCGTCGGACAACTCCTCCCGCGCGGCGTTGCGGACGCGAACGCCGTTCAAATCGTAGGCGTAGCAAACATAGCCGCGAATCCAAGGCGACATTCGCGCGTACACGTCGCCCTCCATATACTTCGCGGTTTCGTCGGGCGCGGGCGGGGTCAGCAAGGCGTAGCCGTCGGGGTCGGACTGCGCCGCGCTCCCGTAAAGGCGGAATTTTTCCGTCACAATGCCCTCGTACTTATCAACCGCGCCGTTGCTGTTCCTATCCGCGTCGTAGTAAAAATAGAACTCCCGCGCGGCAAGGGTATAGGACGCGGTCACCGGAGAGATTTCCCCCAATGGCAGATACGGCGCGGCATCGGACGGATCGCCCGGGTGAAAAATCCACTCGTCCGGGTCGTAGGGCGTGTTCAAAAACACCGCGTTTTTATCCTCCGCGATTGTTTCCGTATCGTTTTGGACGGCGTTGCCGTAGAAAAACATCTCTTGAATGGTCATGGCGGCGTTGTTTTCCGTAATACCGACCCATTGTATGCGAATGACGCCCTCCTCGTCATCGGGGATTCCGTTGTTGTTGCGGTCTTCCTTATACAAAAACCGTACCGTAGCGGGCGCGGTAACGCTTGGAATCGCCGCCGTGCCGGGAACGTACTTCGCGCCGTCCCACGCGTACCACGCCGCCCCCGCCCCGCCCGGCGTGATTTCATGCCCCACAAGCGCGTATCCGTTGATGTGCGGGCCTATACCGGAGTACGCGGAAGCGGTAATCAAATTCCGCACGTTGCGGAGTTGCCCCATATCGTTCGGAATGTCCGCGCCGGACGCGCCGCCGGACGCTACGGAGTAATATGTTTCCGTCACCGGAACCAGACCTTCCTCATACACGATATACAACACCGTGTTCGCCTCGGTAAAAGAGGGCGTGAACCCGGCGGGAAAGGAACAGGCGGTGAAGCCCGCCGCGCCGGAGGGCGGTGTGTCCAGACGGTACCCCGCGAGGGAATACAACGCCGCGTCAACGGGTACGCGCGGGGTGTACGGCGCTTCCCCCGCGTAGTACGGCACGGGCGGGTCGGCAATCGGCGCGAACGCCGTCAGAACTTCCGAAGTGACCGCCGCGCCGCCCTCCCCCGCGACCTGCACCGGGTTGCCCGCCGCGTCCACATAATAGACCGTTACGTCCTGCCATACAACAGGGTTTTTGGAATAGGTAAACGTCACCTGCGGCTGTCGGGTAAGGTCGTCGCCTTTTTTGTCTATGGTATCGAGCACAATCGCGCTGATTTGCTGCTCCAGCGGCGGGTCGAGCGTCCAAAACGGTACCTCTTTCGGCGTCGCGGTAACAGTGTCATACCCGCGCGGCGGCACCGCGCCCGAAAACAAATTGCCGTTTCTGTCCAGAAACATACCGTAATCGCCCGGTACAACCTCCGGTTGGTACAGAATATACGAAGCGTCGTCCTTTTTTACGCCCCTGTGCCATACTTTGGTCTTGGTGTAGATGTTGTCAAACCGCACCACCATGCGCGTAGTGATGCCCGAAGCGGTTTTCGACTCCACCCACACGATACACGCGGCGGAAGCGGCGTTCGCGCGGGTCCAATTTCGCGGCCCGCCTGACATAGTCCCCTTTCTGTCCTCCGGCAAGTCGGCATACGCCTTGTCGAACACCTCACCGCTGATTTTCGGGTTCGCGTAGTACCTGCTGCTGGGCAAATCGGACGCGGGGGAAAGTAACAGTTTCGGGTTCGTCCCCGCGTTGTAATACGGCTGTTCCAAAGAAAAGAACGTCTTATCAAAATACCGCTCGCCGTCAGTAAAGGTATACAACGCGCTTTCGTCCTCGTACAGCACGACATAGCGCACTTGGTTCGCGTCGCTTGCCGTCGTCGCGTTCAAAGTGACCCCCGACGCGCTGTACACCCTGTCTTGGTCGGAGGACGGCGTACCGCTGAGCGCGGTGAACATTGCCGCCGCCGCGCCGGTGTAATGCACATACGGTTCCGCAGTGGTAATGGTCGCGGTGGTCGGCGCGCTCCCCTGCACCTTAACGTTGCCGTAAATATCCAGATATGAGGAGCAGAAAAACCCCTCCGCTACGGTGGAAATTTTCCCCACCGTCGAAATATCGCGCTTGGTAAAGAGGTTGTTATAGTTGACCGGCTTCGCGTCGTGCTTCGCGTAGCGGTTCTCCCCCGTGGCGTAGATGTTGCCGTCGTAGTCCAGAATCATGGAAGACCACGCGTATACGCTCATATCGCGAATCACCGGTACGGGGCTGTTGTTCACCGCCGCCGCGCCTACGCCGTTATTGACCTGCGTCACTTTCACCGGGTTCCTGTGGTCGGCGGTGTTGCCCAACCCCAAAAACCCGGTATTCGAGGTAACGTTGCCGTCGCCCCAAGTGTACAGTTCGCCGTCGTTCGTCAGCACGAAAAAGGAGCCGTTGCCCACGTCGATTTTCTTTACGTTGGAAACGCCGTTTTTGGAAAATGCCGCGTGTTCAATCAGCCTTGGCCGTCTGCTGCCGCCGTTCGCGCCCACCCCCGCCGCCGGGCCGCTAACGCCCCAGGTATAGATTTTTCCGTCCTCCGTCAACGCCATGCCGCAACCCTCGTCTACGTAATCCGAGCCTGTAATCCGTATGAAATTCGTCGGCAAAGGGTTGCCGTCGTTATCCAGCGTCAGTTTGGCGGGTGTGGTCACTGTAGCGGTGCTTCCGTTACCCAATATGTACTGCATACCCTCGCCCCAGACGTACAACGAACCGTCCGTCCCCACAAAACGCCCGCCGTGGAAGCCCGCGCCGAGCCACTTCGCTTTCACCCCTGCGGGCATTGTTACCTTTCCCGGGCGGTTCGCCGCGCCGGAGCGTCCCAACGCGCTTGAGTAGGTAGACCCCCACGACCAAATATCGCCGTCGCGGTCCATCACGTACAAATTTTGAAATGAACCGGCGATTTGCGTAATAAAAGGCAAATTTACACCCGCGTCCACCGTTTGCACCACCTGCGTGGGGACGGTGTTATTCGTGTTTCCGCGTCCGTTGACTGCGGCGGTCGCGCCGTAAGTCCACACTCTGCCCTCGTCGTCCAAAATACCGACGTTATACGAAGTCGGCTCTAAAACGACGGCGGTCACATCGGTTTTTTGCATCGCCGCCATTTGCGCCCGCGCTGCGGCAGGCGCGAACAGTACGGCGAAAAACAGCGCGAACAGCGATGCTGTCAGCGACGCGCGTATTGGCAACGGTTGTTTCCCTTTCAAAATATTCATGATCTGTGTCCTCCTTTGCGGATCATGTCAAGCATTGTCAAGCGTTGACGGTCAGGATATTCCCCGCGCCGTCCAAAATAGTCAACCCCATAGGCGATTGCGGGTCGTAACGCCCCGCGCCGTCCGTGCTGTCGGCGAAACGGATGTCGGGACTGCCCGCGCCTATAATCTTAAACCGCAGGGTAAGCACCGCCTCATTTTCGATAAACCGCGCGGAATCGCGGAACAACAACAGGCGGTACAGCCCGAGGCCGTTGTCCAGCGCGGGATAGTACGGATTGACAAACACCGTGCCGCCCCAGCCCTCCGCTGTCAGCGCGTGACGCAAAATCAACCCCGCCGCGCCGCTTGCCACCTCTGCCGCCGTCTTTACGCCGCTCGGCGCGGGAACCCCGTTCGCGTCCGCGATTTTCACCGCCTCGGGATTGAAGTGGATCGGCGCGGTAACGCCTTGCGCGTCCGTGTTTTTCAACGTCAGCGTCACCTCTATGATTCCGCCCGCGTTTCCAAGCGTCCGTTTGACCGTAAGCGCCGCCGACGGCGCGGAGATTTCCCCCGCCGCCGCAGCAACCGCCGTCGATACGGGACGCAAGGAAGCATAGGATTCCCACAAAAAGCCGCGAAACACATCGGATTCCTCAAACGCGGCAATCGCGGGCGTTCGCGCGTCATACAGCGCGGCAAAGCGGAACACCACCGTTTTCAGACGATTGGTGCCGCCGTCATAACAGGCAAGCAGCATGACCGCGCCGCGCGGCGCGTCGTTCGCGGTAAGGTAAATCCCGCCGCCGTCGGGGGCGCGGCAAAAATAGACGGACGGCGCCGCCGAACCCTCCGCGCTTGACGGACAGGCGCGAAACACCGCGAACAGCAAAACAGCCGCCGCCGCGATTCGTATCATACGCCGCCGCACCCCGCGCCGGGGCGTACCCGCCGCGCCGCTCAAAATACCTCCAGCAATCCGCAGATGATTCTTGCGGCTTGGGCGCGTGTCGCGTGTTCCAACGGACGGAACGAGCCGTCCTCAAAGCCGCCGATTATCCCCGCCTGCTGCACGGTACGCACCGCCCCCGCCGCCCACGCGCCAATCTCCGCGCCGTCGGTGAACGCCGCCGCCGCTTTGACCACCGGGAACCGCGCCCTCGCGCGGCTGACCATGACCGCGATTTCCTGCCGCGTAATCCACCGCCCGGTGCCGAAAACGCCGTCATCATAGCCCGTGATGACGCCCGCTTCCGCCGCCGCCGCGACATAGCGGTAATACCACGCGTCCGCTTCCGTGTCGGGGAAGTCACACGCGGCGGCTTCGTCATACAGCCCGAGCGCAATCACCAGCATTTTGGCGAACTGCTCACGCGTGACCGCCGTATCGGGCGCGAACTCCTCCTCCGTCATGCCGCTCAAAATCCGCTTCAGTACCAACGATTGTATGTACGGATACGCCCAATGCTCCGCCGTCACGTCCGCGAACGTGAGCGCGTCGGTAACCAGTGTGTACCCGCCGCTTTGCGCCGCGTCAAAAATAAGGTACGCGCCGTCAAAACGGCTTTGCAAAACAGGCTCCCCGCCGAAAAACGCCGCCGCGCCGCCGTCAGCGGATTTCATACCGAGAATCGCGCCGTGAATCTCCGTACCGTCCAAATCCACGCCGCAACGCGCGTTGCCCTCTATCGTCAGCGTTACCATATTGGATTCCTCATTCGCGTGCGCTAACACGCCGCCGTTGCGGATTCCGATTAAGCCAAGCGGCGTTTCAAACACCGCGCTCAGCACAAACGCGTCCAACATACGCCGCACTTCCGCAATCGGAATCTGTATGACGTACCTGCCCGCCGCCGCGCCGCCGCCGTCAATGGAAATATTTAGGCTGTTGCCTGTTTCGTCCGCCGCCCGCGCGAGGTTATCCGTCACAATTTGAGAAGTCAGCGTATAAGTCACCGCGCCGCTTGCCGCCGCTTCGGGCGTGATTGCCGCCGTCGGCGTAAAGCCGCCTCTGCCGCCGCCACCGCCGCCGCTTCCTCCTCCGCCGCCGCTGTTGCCGCCGCCGTCACCGCCGCCGCCCGATACCGTCAGAGTTTGCGCCGAAACACGCGCGGTATACCGCGACGGTGATTCATGCTCGCTCAACCTTGTTTCATAACAAAATCCGTCGGGGTATTGGCTGTCGTAGGCGCGGTCTGTCCGCACGGCGAACCGAATATCCGCGTCGCCCTCGCCCACCGCCTTAAACCGCAGTGTTATCAGCGTTTCCTTGGCAATCGCCTTGTTATCGGTGTTGCTGAACACCAGACGGTACAGCCCGCCGTCGTTATCCGCGAACGGATAATAGGTGCCGTTGGTAAATACCGCGCCGTTCCAAAAACGCGGGTCGCCGCTCACCGCCTGCCCGCGCATCAGCCCCGCGCCGCCGTTTTCGACTTGCGCAATGGTTTTGACCTCACTTTTCACGATTTCGCCGTTCGCGTCCGCGAGTTTCACCACATTAGGATCAAAGCGCACAGGCGCGGCAAGGTTGACGGCGTAAATATTTTCCAGCGTAATTACCGCCTCGATGACGTCGCCGACCCGCGCCGTATTGCGGCTTAACGTGATGGTTGCCGTGCCGCCCTCCTCCGCGTAGTATCGCGGAACCGCCGCCGTAAGCAACAGAAACAGCCCTAATAGAACAGAAAGTGTTTTTTTCATACCCGACCTCCGTATCAATCTATATCAAAATCAATCTCCTCGATATGCCCCGTCCAATCCTCCGTATCGTCAGAAGCGCGGCGCGTGTAAGCGTGGGAAACCGTCGCTTCCGTCAATTCGTAATACGCCCAATGCGCCTCGCTAAGGTCCGGCCAGCGCGTCATCAGCGTTTGCGCCGCGCCGTCACGGTCTACCGCGCGGCATAGCATACGGTTGATAATTTTCGCCGCTTCCGCGCGTGTAATCGCTTGGTTCGGTTGGAACGTGCCGTCGGGGTAGCCGTCGATCCAGCCGCTTGCCCCGATCCCGACGATATACCCCTCCGCCCAATGTCCGCGAATGTCACTGAACACAGGCGCACCGCCGCCGTCCGCACTGCCGAACCGCGCCGCGATGACCGCAAATTCCGCGCGGGTGACGGGTTGCGCGGGTTTGTAATCCCCCTCGGGATACCCCTGTACCACGCCGATCTTCCGCATGGTGCCGATTTCCGTCGCTGACCAACGCGCGGGTTCCACGTCAAGAAATCCGTGCGCGTCCGTCCGCCTGCTTTTGCGCGTTTCGCCCTTTAACAGGCGGTAAAACACCGCCGCGATTTCCTCACGGGTAATAGACCGTTCCGGCCGGAGTGTGCCGTCCTCGTACCCCAAAAGATAGCGGAAATGTTCGTCGCCGTTCAGAAGTTCGGGAACCGCGCCGCGCGACCCGCCCGAAAAATACGCCGCGTACAAAAACTCAACCACGTTCCGCTCCTCCGCGCGTTCGATCCGAAGCCGCTTCGGTGACGTATCCGCAAGCCTGTACCCTTTCAAATCGGGCGCGTTGACCGTTTCTTCCGCGCCGACGGATACCCGCGTCACCGT
>JAIRSR010000055.1 GCA_031255355.1 Clostridiales bacterium | reverse complement strand
TGAAGTACTCCATTCTTGACGCGAGTGTCGGCAAGGATATTCCCGTGCCGAAATCGGATATTTATATCAAGGTTGCGTCCGGCAAGGCAATCGAGAACCGCGACGGCATTTTGGAAAGCGTAATCGGGAGCGTTACCGCAGTGGGGACGGACGCGGACGGCGCGGAGCATACCTATTCCGTCGATATTTCCATAGAAGTGACGGACATCGGCGCGACCGTCGTTGACGCGCCCGACCTAAGCGGCAAAGAGGTTGAGTACAACACCGACAACCGATCGACCGCCTTGGACGGCAAATATATCGGTACGTATAAAATCGACATTGTGACCGTGCGGGACGGCGCGTTTGTCAAAGAGGGCGAGCGCGTATTGGAACTCACCGACGCGGCAGGCGGCACCCTAAGCGGCAAGTATTATGAAGTGTACTACGACGGCTACTCCGGCGAAAGAACCGCGCCGTTTGAGTTTACTGCGGTGGAGGATCGCCGCGCCTACGCAATGTTTTTTGACTACCCGGACGCGGACGGCAAGAGCGCGACGGGGATTATCACCCCGATGGAGGGGCATAACGTCCGCTTCACGCTGGCGGTACAACGGAGCGGTGTCAGCGGTTGGTCGTCTAACACTGACGCGTGGGAATTTATCAGGGTCTTCAATTGAAACACTAATATGATGACGTAACAGGCACACCGGCATACAGGCGCGGGAGGGTTATACGTTCCGCGCCGTGCGCCGGGGTGAACCGCTGTTTTTTCGGAGGAGGGTGAAGTTTGGGAACTGCTGTAGTGATAGACAATATTTCAAAAATATATCAGAACAATCGCGGCGTTAAAAATCTGAGCCTTGAGATTAACGACGGCGAAATTTTTGGTTTTTTAGGGCCGAACGGCGCGGGGAAAACCACCGCCATGAAAATCATGGTCGGTCTGATGCGTCCGGACGGCGGCGACGTGAAAATCAACGGATTTAGTGTTTTGAGCGACTATGAAAACGCGATGAAGCGCGTCGGGTGTATTATCGAGAGCGTTACACCGTTTGCGTACCTTACCGCGTATGAAAATATGAAATTGCGGGCGCGGTACTACGCGGGCGCGGACGACGCGCGGATTGACACGTGTTTGGCGGAGGCGGGAATCCTCAAGTATAAGCGCGAAAAAGTCAAAAATTACTCTTTGGGCATGAAGCAGAGGATCGGGCTTGCGCTGGCAATGCTTTCTAACCCGAAAATACTGATTTTGGACGAGCCGCTCAACGGCCTTGACGTGGAGGGCATGGTAGAAATGCGCAATTTGATTTTGCGGCTGTCGCGGGAAAATAAAACGACGTTTTTTATTTCCAGCCACCTCATACACGACATCGAGTTGACCTGTGACAAAATCGGTCTGCTGTACGACGGGCGGCTGCTTAGCGTTGACAGCACCGAAAATATTTTGAAAAATTATTCGTCGTTAGAAAATTATTATTTAAGCGAGGTGGAGCCAAGTGTCAACTCTTAGGGCGGCATACTTGAACGAACTTTATAAACTGTCCAAAAAGAAAAAAATCACTGTGGCGTTACTCCTCGCGGTGTTCGCTGTGGCGGCGGCGTCGCTGATTATCTACGGCGTGAACAGTTTCGCGGGGATTCGTATCACGGGAAGTTCGGAATTTTCCGTATTGGTACTGACGGTGCTTAGTTACACGCTGTTGCCGCTGTTTACGGCGTTTGTCTGCATTGCTATGTTCAGCGGGGAGTTCGCCGACAATACCATAAAATCCACCCTGACCGGGCCCGCGCCGAGGATCAAGGTGTTTACCGCGAAAGTGCTGGCAATCGCCACGTTCATCATAGCGGATTTGCTTTTGATTATGCTTGTATCCGTCGCGGCATCCGTCCTGTTAAACGGTTGGACGGTGCGTATGCTTCGGGTGCTGATTTCATACGCCGCCGCGTTTTTCCCGCTGTTGATTTTCGCGCTGTTGGTGATTGCCATCAGCAATACCGTCAAGGGGCCGACCGGCGCGTTTATGCTGTCCGTGTTGGTGTTTTTGACGTTCATCGGGTTGGGGTTCGCCTTTCCCGGCGTAAAAAGTTTTATGTTTACCAGCAATTTTGATTGGTACAGGCTGCTTTTGGGCAGTTATATCAACTTCAGCAAGGTGCTTCGGGTGTTTCTGATTTTGTCGGGATACGGCATTATGCTGTTCGGTTTGGGGTATTATCTGTTTGACAAAAAAGAGTTTTAGGATTGATACTATGCGTTTGAAAATGAGGTTTTTATCACAAAGCGTCGCTGTGATGCTGTGCACCGTCGCCGTTACGGTATGCGCCGCGTTGCTTTTTGTCTATTTTTACGGCGCGGCAAAGCAAGCACCGGCGGACGGCGGCATGGCGGCGGCGGAGGTCGTGCTGTTGGAAAATGACGCGCTGCTGTACCAAAGCGGGGCGTTCAGCGGCAACCAGATTAAGGAAATGCTGATGAACCTCAGCGTAAATGTCAACACATTCACGTACCAAGGCGGCACTTACCGCCTGCGGTCGGAGGGATTCTCCGCCAACGGCAGACGCTATCAACTCCTCCGCCTGATTCCCGTGCTTCGCCTAAGCGGTTATTACATACCCTTTATTTTGTTTATCGGGATTGTGTTCGTGGCGGTGTTCGCGGCGGCGAGCGCCGTGGTACAGCGGCGGAACACGCGGGATATTATCGCGCCGATTGTCAACTTGACCGGGGAAACGGAAAATTTGCGGCGCGGTGAGTTGGAAACGGCGATCCCGGGCGGCGGCTGCGGCGAGGTAGGCGCGTTGACCGGGGCAATCGAGCAATTGCGGATTAAATTAAAGGATTCGATTTACTATCAGCAGAGGGTGGATGATAACAGGAAGTTCCTGATTTCCAGCATATCCCATGACCTCAAAACGCCTGTTACGTCGATTCGCGGGTACATTGACGGCGTTTTGGACGGCGTTGCGGACACGGAGGAGAAAAAACGCGATTACCTCAAAAAGGCGGCGGCGAAAACCCGCCTCATCAATACCATGATCGAGGATTTGCTGTTATTTTCCAAGTTGGATTTGAATCAAATGCCTTTCAAAACCGAAAACACCGATATTGCGCGTTATACGCAAGAGTTTGTGCGCGACAACGCGGAGGACTTCGCGCGGGAGCGGAAAAGCATTTGCTTTGAAAACACCCTCGCGGAGGTGCGGTACGTCAGCATTGACCGCGACAAATTCAAGCGGGTGCTGCAAAATATCGCGGACAACGCGAAAAAGAACATCGAGAGCGGCGGGGGTACGCTGTTGGTGAGCGTGAGGGAAAACGCCTCCTCGGTGATTTTGGAGTTTCGGGATAACGGAATCGGTATCAAAAAGGAAGCGTTGCCCCATATTTTTGACCGCTTTTACCGGGGCGATTCCGCGCGTCCCGCAGAGGGTTCGAGCGGGTTGGGGCTTGCGATCGCGAAGCAAATTGTGGAGGGGCTTGGCGGGCGCGTTTGGGCAGTCAGTAAGGACGGCGGCGGCGCGTCCGTTATGATAGCGTTAAAGAAACGGCGCGGAAGCGGGGGAGCGGGATCAAATGAAGCGCGTATTGATTATTGAGGACGATAAAAGCATATCGGAATTGCAAAAGGATTATTTAGAGATGAGCGGCTATGAGGCGGTCTGCGCCTTTGACGGCGCGAGCGGGTTGGAACTGCTGGAACGGGAGCGGTTCGATTTGGTGCTGTTGGATTTGATGCTTCCCGAGCGGGACGGATTTGACATTTTAAGCCGCGTTTCCGCGACCAAGGAAATTCCCGTGCTGATTGTTTCGGCAAAGTCGGACGAAGCGAACAAGATTCGCGGTTTTAAGTTGGGCGCGGATGATTACATTACCAAGCCGTTTGGCATGGGGGAGTTGGTCGCGCGGGTGAACCGCCACATCAAGACCTATGAAAAATTGAGCAAGGGCGCGAAAAGAGAGGTGCTGGAGGCGGGCGCGCTGACGATTGACAAGCAGGACAGGCGCGTGTTCGTGGACGGGCGGGAAATTCCGTTGACGCAAAAGGAGTTTGATTTGCTGCTGTTTTTAGCGGAAAACCCGAACCGCGTGTTTGGCAAGGAAACGCTGTTCGAGAAAGTTTGGGGGTATGACGCGCTTTCCGATACGACGACCGTGACCGTTCATGTGGCGCGGATTCGAGAGAAAATTGAGGGCGATTCGGGCAAGTACGGCTGTATTGAAACGGTGTGGGGCGCGGGGTATCGGTTTAAGGTGTGAACGTGGTTTGACGAAATATTTTATTTATGGTAAAATGATAGTAATCGTTAGACAGGCTCTTAAATATTAAGTCTTTGCTGTTTTTATGGAGTAGTTGCTATGCTTTCAAAGGAAATCGGCAGTATCAAAGGGGTCGGCAAACAGCGTGAAAAACTGTTTTGGCGGCTTGGAATCCGCACGGCAGGTGATATGCTGTGCTATTACCCGCGCGGTTACGAGGATCGGTCGCGGATCAAAAAAATCGCCGAACTTGAGGAGGGGGAGAGCGTTTGCGTGAGGGCAACCGCTTGTACCGTGCTGAAAACCTCCCGCCCGAGGAAAGGGCTTTCCTACCAAAAGGTGACGGTGACGGACGGAAGCGGGGTGCTGTTCCTCACTTGGTTTAACCACGATTGGATGGTTCGGGATTTTGACCTTTCCGCGGAGTACACCTATTACGGGCGGGCGGCGGTCAAAAACGGCAGGGTAGAAATGAGCAATCCGGTGATTGTGCGGGAAAATAAAATCGAGCCGATTTACCCCTTGACCGGCGGGTTGACGCAAAATGTATTCCGAAGCGTTATGGCGCGTTGCGCGGCGTATGCAGGGGAGGTTCCCGAGAGCCTACCCGGGTGGCTGCGGGAGCGTTACACCCTTTGCGGCGCGGAGTACGCGCTGCGGAACATTCACTTTCCCGGGGATTTTGAGAAGTTTCAGTTTGCGCGGACGCGGCTTGCGTTCGAGGAACTGTTGCTGTTGCGGCTCGGGCTGAAACTGCTGAAACAGCGGCGCGTGCGGCTGAACGGCGTACCGCTTCGCCGCGCGGAGGGCGTTGCGGAGTTTTTGAAGTTGTTGCCGTATCCGCTGACCAACGCGCAAAAGCGTGTTGCGCGTGAGATTGCCGATGATTTGGCGGGGGGGGCGCAGTCGGACGGGCAAAGCGTCAAGGTGATGAACCGATTGGTACAGGGCGACGTGGGGAGCGGTAAGACGGTCGTTGCGGCAATCGCTATGCTGATTGCTGCGGACAGCGGTGCGCAGGCGGCAATGATGGTTCCCACCGGAATCCTCGCGGAACAGCATTACCGCGCGTTGTCAGGGCTGTTTGCGGCGTTGGGCGTTTCCGTCGTTCTGCTGACGGGCAGTCAAACGGCGAAGCAAAAGCGTGATGCCCGCGAAAAACTCGCGAATGGACAGGCGCGGGTGGCGATTGGCACACACGCGCTGATACAGGACGGCGTCGCGTTTCAAAATCTTTGCCTTGTGGTGACGGACGAACAGCACCGATTTGGCGTAAAGCAACGCGCGGCGTTGGCGGGCAAGGGTGACGCGCCGCACCTGCTTGTTATGACGGCAACGCCGATTCCGCGCACTCTTTCCATGATCCTGTACGGCGACCTTGATGTGTCCGTTATCGACGAACTTCCCCCGGGCAGGCAGCGCATCGATACCTTTTCCGTCGATGAGGGAATGCGCGAACGCGTCAATCAGTTTATGCTGAAGCAAATCGACGGGGGGCGGCAGGTGTATATCGTCTGCCCGCTGGTGGAGGAAAGCGAGGCCGCAGAACTCAAATCCGCGTCGGAATACGCGGAGCGGTTGCGGGGAACGGTGTTTCGCGGGCGTACCGTCGGTCTGGTGCACGGCAAGATGAAAGCGGCGGAAAAAGATGATGTGATGCGGCGGTTCGCGGCGGGGGAAACGGACGCGCTGGTCAGCACTACCGTGATTGAGGTGGGCGTAAATGTGCCAAACGCGACGCTTATGGTGGTCGAGAACGCGGAACGGTTCGGGCTGTCGCAATTGCACCAATTGCGCGGGAGGGTCGGGCGCGGGGCGCACCGATCCTATTGCGTACTGTTTTGTCAGGGTGGGAACGCCGTCACCGAACAGCGTATGCGGATTATGCGGGAAACAAACGACGGTTTCAAAATCGCGGAAACGGATTTGCGGCTTCGCGGGCCGGGTGAGTTTTTCGGGACGCGTCAGCACGGGCTTCCCGAACTGAAAATCGCGAATTTGTACCTCGATACCGAACTGATTGCGAAGTCGGGCGAGGCCGCAGATCAAATTCTGCGCACCGACCCCGCCTTGCGCGGCGCGGAACACAGTTTAATCAAAACGAAAATCGACACAATGTTTGAGGAAATAGGCGGGATAGAGTTGACTTGATAGGGATTTTTGAAAAGAATTTTTCAAAAAACGCTTGACACACGCGCAAATTATGTTAAAATAGAAGTAGATGATAGGTTACCGTTAAACGGTCAGCCAAAGATCCAACTAAAATAGCCGTTACCTTTGGGCGAGGGCG
>JAIRSR010000050.1 GCA_031255355.1 Clostridiales bacterium | reverse complement strand
AACTCTGCGGTGTACAGTGAAGCCTGTCCCGCGTCCTTTGCCGTCACGGTAAAGCGAACGAATTTCGCGCGGAACGGCTTAAACTCAATCAACTCTCGCGCCCTGTCGCCGAGCGTCGTTCCTGCATACGCGGTAACCCACGTCTTTCCGTCGTCGGAATAGGCTACGGTAAAGCCGCGAACCGTATCGCCGCGCTCCACGAACAGCGCGGAATTTACGTCCGCCGCGCCGTCAAAGGTAAAGGTGAGGGTGTTCGCGCCGTCCTTTGCGGCGGCTTCCCAATAGGTATCAAAATCGCGCGTTGTCACGCCGATTGTCTTTCCGCTGGACGCGGTAATTTTCGCCCCCGCCGCCAAATTTTCGGCAAAGCCGCGCAACAGCGTCACCGGGAACGTTTTCGTTAAAGACGCGGTACCCCGCTCTGCGGTTACAATCAAGTCTGCTTGCGCCGCAACGTCGTTTTTCACGGTGAACCGCGCGATATAATCCGCAATCGACGCAACGGAACCGTCCGACGCCGCCCAACGATAAGTACAAAACGCATACGCGCTGACGGACGGCAAAGTGATCGGCGTATAAACCTGCTGTGGGTTTTGCGTGCTGAAATCAGAAAATTCCAGCCGGTCTAACTCGTAGCGGATATAATCCTCGTCCGTCCAACCGACGGTGTCCATAAACACCACCAACGGAAATTCCCGCGTTCGCTCGAACCCGTCACTGTCAATGACGGCAGTCAGCGTGACCGGCGTATTTTCCGACGGCCGGGCGACAATCTCACCCGCGTTGCTTAAAATGTCCGTGCGGTCGGAACGCCACGTAATCCCGCTTCCGTTGACCGCGCCGATTGCGGGCAACGCGTCAAGACTGTCCGTAACTTGGTTCGCCGCCGCCCCGCCGAGGTAATCCTCGAGGCGCAGCGCGTCCAAATCCTCCCGCTTCATCTCGCCGATTGACTTTTGCGCGGCGGCGCGTGTTTCCAAGCGGGGGCCGTTGCCGTTCGTGTTCTCTTTGGACGAAAAAGAGCAATACGCGCTCCCGCTGGCGTTCGCCGCCACAGCAAACGAGAGGTTCTTTGTCCCCTTTGCTTTTTCGGACAAAACGTAATCGGTAACATCAAAACTCTTAAAGCCCATAACGTCAGCGTAATTGGCGTTATCCGCAAAAATATTCAGCGGCCCGAACGTCGCGAGGGGCGCGGCGCTGTACGAAGTCGGCATATTGTTCCACGTCAAAGTAGTTTCCGCCCAATTGTCCGTTGTGGAATGGACGCTGATCGTATCGGCGTATGTCGCGTTGGAGCCGAGTTGCGTCACGTACAACTTCAAAACCACCTGCGCCGCCGTATCCGGGACGTTTTCGATATTGAAGCCGACAAACCCGCGCCGCGCCACGGATTGATCCCGCTCTGTGGTGGGGTACTTCGCCAAAACAATATCTGTGTTAAAAGTCGTCCCCGCCGCGCCGCGCTGTACAAACGCGTCTTTGGACGCTAAAATCACCGTCTTGCCGCCCGGGTCTTCCGCGACCAAGCCGTCTATCGCCGTTTTCAACGCTTCCGTCTGCGCGTCAATGCCGCTCTGCGTTGCGAACGGATGCTCCAAAAGGTACAGGCTGTTGTTCCTTTCGGTATGGAACGCCGCGAACGAATCAAAAGTGTAATCGTTTTGCGATTTTTGCGCGTTCACGTCCAATAACGCTTGCAGGATTGTTTTATCCGCCGCTTCCCGCCGCGCGACCAACCCCGCCGCGCCGTTGTCCAACGCGGTCAAGCCCCGCGTGATATAATAGGATAAGTATTCCGCGCCCGCTTCGGTGAAGTGCGTACCGTCAACATAAATCCTGCTCAAATTGCCGTCGGTATTCAGCACCCGCCGAAACGCGTCGCGGCTGTCCGCGTACAAGTCGATCGCGGGAACGCCGTAAGCCGCCGCAGTGCTTTTCATCGCGGCAACCCGCTCATACAGCGGCGTAGCGGTATCCGCGAGCGAAAATTGATCCGCCGACCCCACCCGCATTTGTGTAGGCGGCGTGATGAACACCAAATGCGCCCCGTGCTCCCGCGCGAAGCGTATGTACCGTTCCAAGTACGCTTGATACTCCGCCACTGTCGTATTTTTCACGCCCGACCCGGTACCCGCCGCCGCGCAGTCGTTGTGACCGAGTTGCAGCAGCAAATAATCGCCCTCCGCAATCCGCGCCCCAATCACGTCCGGCCTGCCCGAATGCCAATAAGTACGCGTACTTGTGCCGCTTCGCCCGAACGCCTCTACCGCAACGTTTTCGTTCAAAAACCGCCCGATGACCGCGCCCCAGCCCGTTGCGCCGGAATGCGGACCGACAATCGAGTCGCCTATGATGAATACGGCGGCTTCGTCCTGAACGGACGGACTGCCGAAAAACCCGCTTGGCTTGATAAACTCCCCGCCCGACGCGTCATACCCGCCCAGCGTGATGTTGTCATTTTCCGTTTCCGCTGTGAAGCCGTAGCGGAACTCCCGCCATGTGCCGTCGGCGGAAAGGGTGTTACTTTCCTCGTACACCGCGCCGTTATGGTCGGCTCTCAAGGTGAAAACCACGGAATCGCCGCCCGATTGCAACGCCGAAAAGCGAACCTCCGCGCTCTCCCCCGCCGTCAGACGCGCAAGCGGCGCGCCGTCCGCGCCGTACACCCGCGCGGGCGTGACGAACAAGCCGCTGTAGCCGCCCGTTATCGCCGTGTTCCGCAGTTTGTACGCGCATACCCCCTTGGGCGCGACCAACTCCGCGCGGGATAAATCCGCCGCGTCCTCATTGGTGAAGTAGTTGCCCTCTGATACCAAATAATCATCAAAGTAAAGATCGTACGTCCTGTCGGAAAAGTCAAAATACAGTTTCACACGCTTGTACACGTCCCGCGCCGCAAGCCCGGGCAGCATGACGTAACTCCATTCGTCGCCGTTCGCGCCCGTATCGTAGGGCAATTCGGCGGGTTTGCCGAACCTGTTGTTTTTTTCGTTATCCGCCGTCATGTAATCCAAAGCGAAACTGATTCCGATAATCCGCACCTGTTCCGCGCCGGAATAGAGGTTCAATTTCAGATTGGTCACACTGTCGCGCTCCATAAGAACTTCCGTCTCAAACGTGAAGTTTTCCGTCACGGGGCCGCCTGTCAGCGGAAGCGGAACCACGGTATCCGCGCCGCTGTCACGAAACGCGTATGCTGTTTCCGCACGGTTGACGTAATATTCCGTACCGCTTGCGGATACACCCGCTTCCAACGCGAAAACTTCCCCAATGGACGGCGGGATTTGCGCCAACGTCAAACTTAGGCATACCGCCAAAAATAACGTAAACCCTTTTTTCATCAAACTACCTCCCGGCAAGCGTCGCCAAATTCTTTTCCAAAAATCCGCGTATCCCCGCTGCGGCGGGGATACACAGGGTCGCGCGGTGTTTGCCCTAATTGTTTCGGGTAATGTCGAACGGCTCCGCCGCCAACGGCGAAAGCGCGTCCGCGTCCCACACAAACGCCTTAACGCGTGATTTTACATAATTTTCCTCCGCCGTCAGCGGCATATCCAACGATACGCTTTGCGGAAGCGGGGTCGTGTTCGGGATCGTCACCGTATGATATTTCACGTTAATCACTCTGCCCTCCGCGTTATACACAGCCACAATCAAAACCGCGTCCTGTGCCGCGTCCGTCAAATTCACCGCGTCGAACGAAGCGTACAGTTTGTTGACTGAACCGTCGTTCCGCAACCCGCCGAACGCGGAATCCTGACGGATTCCCGCGATTTTCGCGGTTTCAGAGATATACCACACAAACGGTTTATCCAACACCGCTAACCTTTCCGCGTATGCCTTGGCAATGACGCGGTACTGTTTCACCGTAGCCAACGCGCCGTCCGTAATGACGGCGGTCAGCGTTACGGGCGTATCGGTTTGCGGACGGGCAAATACGCCGCCGCTTGTGATGACGGCGGAATCACTTTGCCACGCGACCGAAGCGTTGCCGAACGTGCCGGGCAAATCCAAATCCCCCGTAACCGTCCGCGCGTCCGCGTTTTCCGCTTGCAAATCGGCGAAAGTGAGTTCCTCCTGCGGCAAGGCGACGCGTACGCCTGTCACGTAATGCCGCCACAGTCTGTCTGTATCCGGTATCGCGATTTTCAAATACCGCGTTCCCTCCGGCAATCCCACGGTGGAGCGGTAAGTCAACTGTGAATACCCGCCAAACTCGCCGATCGGCATCGCCGTTGCGGTTTCCGTCACATTGGTGAACGGCGTGTAAACCACGTTGTCCGGCGAGGTCAAAAACTGCGCCCTGTACGCGCCGATTCCGTTCACTACGGTCGCGACCTCAAACGCCGCGCCCTCCGCCGCTTGGTATACGATATACTGATTCTTCCTGCCGTTTGAGGAATGCGTGATTCCCGTAATGCGCCATGTACTTTCCGTCACAATGGCTAATTCGGAGGACTGCGCGTAGACGCGGTCAAAACCGCCGCAATCGTCCAGAATATACACATCACCCGCAACGCGCAAGTGAAACTCTTTGCTGAAATTGCCAACCGCCGCCGTCAACGTAACGTCTTTCACATTGGCAAGCGCGTCACGCGTTACAGTGCCGTCCGCAGCAATCGCCCCCGCGTCAGAGGTGCTCCAAGTGATTTGTGTGCCGTTTTCCCCCGCGCTCACAAGGTTCAGCGGGTATTTAATATCTGTTTCCAACGTATTCGCGCCCTTGATCGTGTCAAAGGTCAGCGCGGCGCAATCCGCTTCGTCCGCCGTCACGCGCTTGACTGTTACCGCAAAGTTCTTGGTGTAGGTAATCCCCGCGCGGGTAATCGACGCTGTAAGGATTACTTCTTCCTCGTCCTGCGGAAGCGTCACCGTGCCGTCGTTTGCGATGACCGATGTATCGGACGAAGTCCAACTAATCAAATGTCCGTTGACCGCGCCGCTTTGCGGCAACGCCAAGACTTGCGCTTGCGTAATCGACTCCGGCAGGGAAATCCCGTCCAAATCCGCTTGCATCAAACTTGCGATTGTCGGCGCCATTACCGCCGTCATCGTCGGCGGGTTCGCGCTCTCCTTAGAATTGATTACAATATAGCCGCTTCCGCTGTTGGTGCCGCCGAGGATAAAGGAAACTTCCGAAACGCCCGCCGCCTTTTGCGTCAGCACGTAATTTGTTACGTCAAAACTGATATACCGCGTGTTCCCTGCGGTGTTGGGGTTATCGGTGTGGATATTTTCCGGTCCCCATTGCGCCAACGGCTCCACGCTGTAATCTTTCGGCATGTTCGACCATCTAAGGTCGTTTTCCGTCCAATTGTTGCCGACAGAGTGAACAAAAATCGTTTCCGCGTATGTGGCGTTAGAACCTAACTGCTTGACGTACAGATTCAAAGAAACCTTGCTCGATACCGGGTCAACGCCCGCAATGTTAAACCCTATAAAGGTACGCCGCGAGGTGCCTTCATCTAATTCCGTAACCGGCCGTTTCGTCACCAAGTCCAAGGCGGTCGGGTTCCCCGCGCCGCTCTTTCGCATGAACGTGTCCTTTGTGACAAGTCCGTTGGATTCAATAACCAATGCTTGCACCACCAACTTCGCGATTGCCTGTTCCAACGCCGTCCGCGCCGCGTC
>JAIRSR010000036.1 GCA_031255355.1 Clostridiales bacterium | reverse complement strand
AACGCGGCGGCATATTTTGATTCCGTCCATCGTACCCATTATCGCGATTATGACCATTATGAAAATCGGCGGGATTCTCCGCGCGGATTTCGGGCTTTTTTATCAACTGACCCGCGATGTAGGCACCCTGTACCCCACCACGGACGTAATCGATACGTATATCTTCCGCACCATGCGCGTCCTCGGGGATATGGGGATTTCGTCGGCGGTCGGGCTGTTGCAGTCGGGGATCGGGCTGCTGATGGTCATCGCCGCGAACTATATCAGCGGTAAAATCGATGAAGACAACGCGCTGTTTTAGAGCCTGTCTAAAGGAGGAGTTGACATGAAAAAAACCGAAGCGTTCCGTCAAAGCGTGTTCGCGGCGGTGTTTGCCGTAATTTGCTTGGCGGTGCTGTTCCCGCTCATACTTGTGGTTAGCGTTTCGCTGTCGAACGAAACGGAAATCGTATTCCGCGGCTACGGCATTTTGCCGCGCGGGTTCGACCTTTCCGCGTACCAATACATATTCAAAAAGCCTATGGCGGTTTTGAACGCGTACAAAGTAACGGCAACGTTCGCGGTCGTCGGCACGGCGATGAGCGTACTGCTGACCTCGATGCTTTCCTACACCCTTTCCAAGCGCAACTTGCGCCGGAAAAACGCGATTTCATTTTACGTATACTTCACCATGCTGTTTTCGGGCGGTCTGGTACCCACGTATATTTTAGTCAGTCAGTACCTCGGCTTAGAGGATAGTATTTGGGTATATATCCTGCCGTGCATGATCAATCCGTGGTACGTCTTTATGATGCGGACGTTCTTTCAAGGGATTCCTTACGAGGTCGCGGAGGCGGCGTTGGTGGACGGCGCGAACGAGTACAAAATCTATTGGAACATCTATATGCCGCTCTCTAAGCCCATGCTCGCGACCATTGCGCTGTTTCTGTTTTTGGCGCGGTGGAACGATTGGTACACCGCCATGCTGTACATCAACCGTGACGAATTAGTCAGTTTGCAATACCTGCTGCAACGGATTATGGATAACATCGCGCTGTTGCAAAACAGTGAAAATATGCGTCTGAACATCATGGATTATAAAGATGTTCCGTCGGAAACGGTGCGTATGGCAATGGCGGTAATCGTGGCGGGGCCGGCGTTGGTCATCTTTCCGTTTTTCCAAAAATACTTTGTCAAGGGCGTTACCGTCGGCGCGGTAAAAGGGTAAATTACGGCAACATAATACAGCAACATAAAATATCGAAATTTGGAGGGGAAGCGTATGAAAAAGGCAGTATTGGCGATTGCGGTGATTCTATTGGCGGGGCTTACCGGAGGGTGCGCCCAAAAAACGGGAGTGACGGGGGACGCGCCGCCGACGTTGGTCTGGTACCTCCCGGGCGACAAGCAAGCGGACGTTGCTACGGTGTTGGACGCGGCGAACACCATGTTGGAGGAGCGCGTCGGCGCGCGGTTAGACCTGCAATTTATCGATTCAGGTTCGTTTACGCAGCGTATGCAACTGAACATGGCGTCCAGCAACGCCTTTGACCTTTGCTTCACGGGGTACATCAACCCTTACGCGCAGGCGGTGCAAAGGGGCGGGTTGGCGCAACTTGACCCGTATTTGAAAGACGCGCCCGCGTTGGTGGACAGTGTACCGGATTACGCGTGGGAAGCCGCGAAAGTCCACGGAAAAATCTACGCGGTGCCGAACGTGCAATTTTTCGCGTGGGGCGTTCACGCGTACACCTTTAAGGATTTAGCGGACAAATACGGCTTAGACCCCGCGCGGATCAAGACGGTGTACGACTTGGAACCGTATCTGGAACAACTCAAGACCAACGAACCGCAGATGTTCCCCGCGCGTTTTGAGATGTTGGAGGACGCGCTGAACGCGGAGGTATATAAGCAACTGTTTTCCGTCGGGTTGGTCGCTCTGTTCCCGGAGGACGGCGGCGTGGACTTCCGCGTGAAATCGCAAACGGATTATTACAAAAAAACGATCGCCGATATACGCAAGTGGTACGAAAAAGGCTGGCTTCGTCCCGACATCGCGAGTGTCACGGACGATTCGCAAGACCTCAACATGGGGAAATACGGCGTATGGTTCCACAACCTAAAACCGAGCGGGCTTTCTTCGGACAGCGAGAAATACGGCAGAGAGGTCATCGCGATGCAGTTGCAGGAGTATAAATTGGAAAGCACCACACCCCTTTCCACCATGATTGGCGTGGGGAACAAGAGCAAGAACCCCGTGCTTGCCGTAAAAACGATAGAACTTTTGAACACCGACCCCGCGTTTTACAACCTCATCGCGAAAGGCGTAGAGGGCAAGCATTACACCACGTTGGACAACGGACATATCCGCTATACGGAAGACAGCGGATACGCGCCGAAAGCGGATTGGAAGTTCGGCAACCAATTCAACGCGCTGTTGCTCGAAGACATGGAGGACGACGTGTGGGAAGTTTCTCAACGAATCAATGACGAAGCGCGGAAGACGCCGCTCATCGGCTTTTCCTTTGACATCACGCCCGTGCAAAGTGAAATCTCTCAATGCCAATCCGTCATCAGTGAATACAAATCCGCGCTGAGCGGCTCCATTGCGCCCTCGGAGTACTACGCGGCATTCGAGTCGAAAATGAAAGAAGCGGGCGTTGAAACGGTGCGGGACGAAGTGGAACGGCAGTACAAAGAATGGGCGGAGGGTGTGAATTGATGAAAATCTGTCTTGGCGCGGCGCGGGAACTGACAGAGGGGCTGAAATACGCCGCCTCCGCGCTTGGCATTACCTTTGCGGCGGACGGCTTACCGTTGGAATGGCTTGCGGGCGGGAATGAAATCGACCTTTCCTTTGACGGCAAGCGGCTGAAAATCCAATGCGCGAACGGACGGTTTGTCCGCGCGTTGGGGCTTGCCGCCGAACGGCTGAAGGAGAGCGACGCGCCTTTCGCGCTCCGTGAGGAAGCCGCTTTTGACACGTTGGGCGTGATGTTGGACATGTCGCGGAACGCGGTAATGAACCTTGAAACCATCAAGGAGTTTTTGGCAGCCGCCGCCGTCATGGGCTTTAACGCGGCAATGCTGTACACCGAGGACGTTTATGAAATGCCGGAGTACCCCTACTTCGGCTATATGCGCGGACGGTACCGCAAAGAGGAACTCCGCGCGGCGGACGACTTCGCTCATTCGCTGGGTATGGAGTTGATTCCCTGTATTCAGACCTTGGCGCACTTGGAACACACCCTCCGCTGGCGGTACGCGGAGGGTATGCGGGATTATAACGACTGTATGCTGGCGGGGGAAGCGGAAACGTACGCGTTGATAGAATCCATGATAAAAACGGCGGCGGAAACGTTCCGCAGCCGCAGGATCCATATCGGAATGGACGAAGCGGACAGCATGGGACGCGGGAAGTATTTGGACAAACACGGCTACAAAAACCGTATAGAACTTTACACCGAACACTTGAAAAAGGTGACGGAACTTACCGCGCGTTACGGCTTACAGCCAACGCTGTACAGCGATATGTTCATTGCCGCAGGCTCGAAAACGCATGGGCATCAAGACCCGGATACCGTGTTGCCGCAAGAACTCATAAGGGAAATCCCCGCCGACGCTACGTTAGTATATTGGGATTATTTTAAGGAGCGTGAGGAGGACTACCTCCGCTTAATCAAGGCGCATACGGACGCGGGAATTGTTCCCGCGTTCGCGGGCAGCGCGTGGACGTATATCGGGAGTTGTCACAGGCACGATAAGGCGTTCGGCACGTCAAAGCCCGCCCTTTCCGCTTGCCGCCGCGCGGGAATCAAAGAGGTATGGTGTACCCTGTGGCAGGACGGCGGCGCGGAGGTAGACGTGTTTACGGCGTTTTTGACCTTGCAATTGTTCGCGGAATACGCGTTCGGGCATACGCCGAATGACGAAGCACTCGCGGCGCGGCTGAAAACCTGTAGCGGTATGGACGCGGAACTGCTGACGACAATCTCCGCGATCGACGATATTCAGCCATACCCGGGATTTCAAAAATCCCCCGAGGCGAACCCCTCATTTTTCGTCATGTGGCAGGATTTTCTTTTGGGATTTGCGGATAAGCACCTTGCCTACGCGGATTTTGCGGGGCACTTTGAAACAATCGAAAAAAAATTGCGGAACTTCCTGCCCGAAGCGGGGAAGTACGCGCCGTTGCTCGAACGGTATATTTGCTTATGCGGCGCGGCGGCGGCGAAAGCCTTTGCCGGGGTAGAAATGAAGCGGCTGTACGACGCGCAAGACCGTGACGGCTTACGCGCGTTCGCGCAAGACGTTCTGCCCGCGCTGCGGGAACGGACGGCGGCATTGCGGGAAAGTCACCGAAAACTGTGGCACCTGCACAACAAGCCGTTCGGTTGGGAAGTTATGGACGTGCGCTACGGCGGCGTTTTGGCGCGGATCGATACCGCGTCTTGGCGTATCGGGGAATACTGCGCGGGACGGCTTGACGCGTTAGAGGAACTTGCCGCGAAGCGGCTTTGCTTCAACGGCGAAGTCAACGGCGTACCGCACGGGAATCTGCACATTCCGTGGATGGGCTTTTACGAAGCCCTCACCACGGCGGGCGACCTAAGCAATTAAACGCCCGCGCATTTACGCGAATATATGGGAATGTATGAGAACGGAGGAAAATGATATGAAAGCAATCAAATTGCGGCGCGTGTTGCTTGCGCTAATAATCGCGATGAGTATACTTCCGCGCGTACAAGCGGAAACTTGCCCGAACGAAAAAATCACGATTTTTGTACAAAACGGCGCGGAGGACGGCGACGGTTCCTTTGAAACGCCGTTCGGCGGGTTGGAGGAAGCGCGGGATTTCATCCGAAAGATGAAAGACGCGGGGCATTATCCCGCGAAAGGCGTTACGGTAAACTTCCGCGAGGGGACGTATTTTACAGAGAGCGGCTTCCAATTTGACGCCGCCGACTCCGGCACGGAGGAAGGCCCCGTAACGTACCAGGCATACGGCACGGAAAAAGTCGTGTTCACCGGCGGCGTTTCCCTTGCCGTTTCGGAGTTCAAACCCCCTTGGGACGCGGCGGCGATTGCGCGGATTCGTCCCGAGGTGAAAAATAAAATCCTTGCCATCGACCTAAACACAAAGGGGATTTCTTCTTACGGAAACTTGAATCCTTACGGGTGGGGTTCGCATAACTTTTGGGCGTCCGAGGGCAACTACCTCGCGAATGAAATGGCGGCATGGATGGGCTTCACGCCGCAGTTGTCGGAAATCGAAATCTTTCAAGACGGACAGACCATGACGCTTGCGCGTTATCCGAACGGCACGGATATGTCCTCTATCAAAAAACTGATCGATTTCGGTATGCACTATGAGGATTGGGCATGGACGGTCAAGACAAGCGATTACAGTCATTACGGCACCTACACCACGCCGGACGGCAAACCAAAGGTGCGTTGGGAGGACGTTTACGGCTTTACGGTTCAAGGCGACGACGTTTTTACCGAGCGAATGAAAGGCTGGCGCAACGCTACGGACGTATGGTCTTACGGCTATTGGTCGTACAATTGGGCGGACTTGGCGGGGAAGATTAAATCCTTTGATTTTGACGAGGGAACTTTCACCATGCACCATCCTTACGTCGCGAGTTACGACCCGCGCCCCGGGCAGAGGTTCTATTTCTATAACCTGTTAGAGGAGTTGGACATCCCGGGCGAGTGGTATCTGGACAGGGACAGCGGAATCCTCTATTTTTACCCGCCGTCGAGCGCGGACCTCACAATCTCCCTGTTGGAAGCGCCGGTGTTCGCCGTAAACGGCGCAAGCAATATTGAGTTCCGCAAATTTAATCTGCAAGCGGGGCGGAAGCAAGCGTTGTGGATGAACGACGCGGAAAACATCTTGCTGGAACTGTGCGAAATCGGCATGTTCGGCGATAAGGCGGTCTGGATGGACAACGCCTCGAACTTCCGTTGCTACAGCAATTATTTTTATGACGTCAGAACGGGCGGCATTTGGTCGGACGGCGGCTCTGTGAATACGCTCACGCCCTCGGGCAATATTTACGAAAACAATTGGTTCCGAAATTACAGCCGCGACGGACGACCCACCGAAGCCGCCTTTATGCTTTACGGCGTGGGCGATACCGTGCGGAACAACAGGATTCACGACTCGGATACCTCCGCCTTTTACACCGGCGCGCCGGAACTTTTGATCGAATACAACGAATTTTACGATATCATGCGCAGAATGTCCGACATGGGCGTGGGGTACGGCTACAAAAAGCATAGCGCGAGAGGCGTGGTGCTGCGGCACAATTATTTCCACGATATTGCCACGGACGAAACAAATTCCGACCACACCATCATCGGTATGTACGGCGACGAGGGATTTTCCGGCCTTAGTGTGCTGAGCAACCTGTTTGTCAACTTCAAAGGGCGGGCGATTATGCTCAACGGCGGCAGGGATTGGACCGTCAAGCACAATGTAGCGGTAAACACCGATTCTTTCGGGCGCATCACCGCGTTTTTGGGCAACTATAACTTAGAGGAATGGGGCGAAGAGTTCGGTACGGATTTTGATCCCTACGAAAATAATCCGTTGTTTGAAAAATATCCGCATTTTTCCGACTTGCGCTCCGACGAACCCATGAAGCCGAAGTACAGCGTCATCAAGGACAATGTGCTGTTTAACACTGCGGAGTTAGACTTTAAGGCGTTCAGTGACGTCCCGGAATCCTATGTGCGCGAAAACAACGAGATCGCGGCAAGTCTGGTTTTGACGGACGACCCCGGGTTTGAGGACATGAGCGGCGGGAATTACATCATAAAGCCGGATTCGCGGATTTACGGCAGGATTCCCGATTTTGACGCGCCGGACTTCAAAAACATGGGTCTGTACACGCCGTGGCTTGCCTATCACCTGCGTGATTCTTTGGCGATGGCGACGGACAGGAACCTTGCGTACGCGGGCTTTACGCCGATTTACGTAGATGAGGAAAACCGTCTGGTTACGCCGCGTTTGATCGACGACAGGGTGTACGTCCCTGTGCGGTTTATCGCGGAGCGTCTGGGCGGCAGCGCGGAGTACGACGCGGAGCAAAACCGCGCGGTCATTCAGTTGGGCGGCAGCGGTTTAGATATTGATTTAAGCACGGGCGCGATCACGGCGGGCGGTGCGGTGTTAGAGGGCTACAGCGCGGTGGTGGACGAGGACAGAACGCTTGTCCCCGTACGCGCGGTGGAAGCACTCGGCAAAACGGTCACCTGGTATGAGGAGGGAATCGTTATTGTCGGCGACGGCGAAAACGGCATACAACAAGAGGATAAACAGTTGATTAACGAACTGCTAAGGCGATTACGGTAATAATAGACCTAATTCATGAAAGGAGCGGGCTTATGAAAAACAAAACGACCGCCGCAATTGCCGTTGGCATTGCCGCCGCCTTGACCGTCGGCGCGTTCGGCGCGGCAGCCGCTGACGGCACGGAGGGAATCGCGGCGTATTATGAGGATTTTTCGGGAAACGCGGCGGGATTCGATTTTATCTCCGCGCCGGAAAAAATGCTGATAGAGCCGGACCCGCTAAACCCCCGCAACGGAACATTTGCTTGGAGCGGCGGCATAGACCGCTTCGCCGATGTGATGCTTCCGTTGGAAACGGACGATACCGTCACATTGGAGGGGAAACTGCTGCGGGAATACGGCGCGAACGCGAACCCGTATTGGGATTTACGGTTCCAACTGCTCACCGCCTCCCGCGCGGTAACGCTTGCCTCGGTGGGGCAGGTCATTTACACGGGCGACCATTGGGATAACGTCAGTATCTGGTACATGCGGGAGCGGGAATGGGTTCCGTTCCGCGTCGCGCTGAAAAAAACAGGCGGCGCGATCCAGTCCGAACTGTTTCTAAACGGTCACAGTTACGGCAAAACGACGGTAACCGCGCCGGACGCGGTAGAGGGCTTCCGCCTGTATTCCCTGAACAGCGCGGATAACGGCAAAATCTACATAGACGATTTGGCTTTGGTTCGCGAAACCGCGCCGCTCACCTCGTTGTTGGAACGAATCGCGGCGGATTCCGCTTTGACGGGCGCGGTCAGCGAGGACGAGTGCCTTTCGTGGCTGGAATACTTGGGCGGCTACTCCGAATTGCGGACGATGGGCGAGTATTACCACACGGTGTACAGTTACGCGTTCGCTATGGGGTATGTGAGCACCTTTTCCATGATTTCCGCGCAGCCGGAGGACGGCGGCACGGTGTACGCCGCCGACACGCTCCAATACACCTTTAACACACTGCTATCCACGGACAGACTTCCCGAAGCGGTGATTGAACACGGCGCGGAATCCCCTGCAACAGATGTTTCCGTCAGCGGCAACAAACTGACGGTATCAGCGGACTTCCGCCCGGATCGTCAATACACCTTGCGGATCACCTCGATTTACAACGCGTTCGGCGATTCATACGACTTTGCGCCGATCACCTTTTCGACAAGCATTGTACCGATCGTCAACGTCCACGCGGGCGGGCGGTACGAGACGGGGCAAATTCTGGAATGGACAGAGCCGGACGGCGTGACCACCACGGCGGTGGTCGAGAGCGGCGGCAACAGCGTTTCCGTCGCGAACGGCGGCAGGATCCTAATGGGCGGCAGTGTCACGCTGCGCCTTACTTCCGCAAAGGGCGGCGTGCAAGCGTCGCGGGAAATGACATTTTACGTCACGCCAAACACACCGCCGACGGCGGCGGCGGTGCGCATCAGCGGAACCCCCCGCCTGAACGAAACGCTCACGGGCGAATATCTGTATTCTGACGCGGAGGGGGACGCGGAGGGCGGCAGTATCACGGAATGGTACCTATCGTCCACCGCGGACGGCGCGTTTACCAAACTGCAAGACGGCGCGTCGCTCACCATCACTGCGGATTTGGCGGCGAAATACTTGAAATTCGCCGTCACCCCGGTGAGCGTGAAAATTCCGACCACAGGGGAGCGGGTTTTCAGCGCGGCGATAGCGTCGCCGTTCCCGCCGGTGGTGTCCAACCTTGAAATTAAGGGAACGGCGCGGGTAGGTTCGGTTTTGTCGGCGTATTATGACTACTTCGACCCGAACGGCGACCAGGAAACAACAGAAACCCTCATCGAATGGATCGACAGCGCGGGCGGGCGCGTGGCGACGGGCGCGGCGATCACCGTTGACGAAAACATGAAAAACAAAAAAATCGCCGTCCGCGTGACGGCAAAGAACAACGCGGAGCCGAACACCGCCGAAACGGTCACAAGCGCGTTCGTGACGGTGAGCGGCGGCGGCAGCGGCGGCGGCGGGGGCGGCGGTTACGGCTATGTCAGCGGCGGCGCGGGGACGGATTCCGCTCCTCCTCCGCTTGCGCCGTTGCCCGTTCCGGGCGGGGACGGCGGTGATTCTGCGGCGTTCACGGACATAGCGGGGCATTGGGCGCAATCCGACGTCACCCGCCTAAAGGAACTTGGCATTGTAAGCGGCGTTTCCGCAACACACTTCGCGCCGGAGGACGCAATCAGCCGCAGTCAATTGCTTGCGATGCTGATTCGTCTGGACGGCGGTTCCGTATCGGACTACGGCGGCACGTTTGCCGACGTATCGCGCGAGGATTGGTTCGCGGGGTACGTGCAGGCGGGGCTGGAGCGGGGGATCCTTTCCGAGGACGCGCTGTTCCGTCCGCAAGACGGCGTAACGCGTGAGGAAGCGGCAAAACTCCTTTCCATATTCATCGGGGACGGCGGCGAACCGCCTGAATTTTCGGACGGCGGCGAAATTTCCGCATGGGCTATTCCTTACGTGAATAACGCGGCGGCAATAGGGGTCATGCGGGG
>JAIRSR010000023.1 GCA_031255355.1 Clostridiales bacterium | reverse complement strand
ATCGTCGGGGAAAGCGGCTGCGGTAAGAGCATCACGGCCAACGCCCTGATGCAGCTCCTGCCCTATCCTCTGCGTGCTCTCGGGGGCACGGCTCGTTTCGACCGGCCTGAGGGAGAGGTGGAGCTGTTCGGCCTTTCCGCCGACAAAATGCGCGATTTGCGCGGGCGCGAGATTTCCATGATCTTTCAAGAGCCCATGAACGCCTTCGACCCCATCTTTACCATAGAGTTCCAGATGCGAGAGGCGTTGTCCTTTCACAGGCGCCATCGCCCCATGCGCTGCGGCAAGGAGCTTTCGAGTAAACGGGAGATGACCGATCGCGCGCTGTTTATGCTGAACAAGCTGAAGATCCCGCGCCCCGAGCAGACGCTGAAAAGCTACCCGCACCAGTTGTCCGGCGGGCAGCTTCAGCGCGTGATGATCGCGATCGCGCTGATCGACGACCCCAGGCTGCTCATCGCCGACGAGCCCACCACGGCCCTGGACGTGACCATCCAGGCTCAGATTCTCGACCTCATGAACGAGCTGAAGGAATCCCGCGACACGTCGATCGTCATGATCACGCACGATCTGGGAGTTGTGGCCGAGACCTGTCAGGAGGTCGCCGTTTTCTACGCGGGGCAGGTGGCGGAGCAGGCATCCGTGGCGGAGCTGTTTCACCAGCCCGCCCACCCCTACACGTCGGGGCTCCTGCGGTCTGTGGGCTCTCTGGGTTTTCTGGAGTCTCTGGAGTCTCTGAGAGCTTCAGCTTCGGGAAGCGCGCGAAGAGAGCTTTACGCCATTCCCGGAGTCGTGCCGCCGGGGGGCGAGTGGAGTTGTGGCTGCCGTTTCTTCGACCGCTGCGGCCAAAAGACGGAAAAGTGCGGGAAAGCGATGCCGGCCCTGACGGAAGTCGCTCCAGGCCATTGGTGCCGTTGCTTCCTGCACGGAGACGAGGCGGACGCATGAGCGAAGCTCTGCTGGACGTTCGGCGCTTGAGGGTTTATTTCCCCATTCGGAGCGGGCTTCTGCGCAAGACCGTCGGGCACGTGTACGCCGTGGAGAACGTCAGTTTTCAGGTGGGGGCGCAAGACGTGTTCGCGCTGGTGGGCGAGAGCGGCTGCGGAAAAACCACGACCGGAGCGGCTATTTTACGCCTCATCGAGCCGACGGACGGCGAGGTGGTGTTTGACGGCGTGAACATCATAGGACTGACGCGGGGGAAAGATACCCGGTTCCACCACACCGAAAAACTCGACAGCGGCGAGGTGTATATCGCGCAGTTTACCGATAACACCTCCGCAATCAAAATACGCGGAAAGGCTTCCGTGTACACAGGTCACGGCGTTATTCGGGCGGGAGAGTGAAAAACTATGTGGACTGAAGTGTATATGGCGCGGGGCGGGGAAACGGCAAAAACCATAGGTCAAGCGCTGACTGACGCGGGCATACTTGTCAAGTTGAATCCGGTGGGCAAGGGCGCGCAGAGCGAGGGTGCGCCGGACAGCGAAAACGACGGCGGCAATTGCTATAAAATATTGGTGCCGCACACCGAGGTTAAGGCGGCGCATATGATTATTATCACAAGCCTTCAATAGGAATATATTGAGTTTAAGGAGAGATTGTTCAATGCCAAAGATAAGCGCCATAGGCGTACTGACCAGCGGCGGCGACGCGCCCGGTATGAACGCGGCGATTCGCGCCGTCGTCCGCACCGCGAAGTATTACGACATGAAAGTCATGGGCATCAGAAAGGGCTACGAGGGCTTGATTCACGGCGATATCTACGAGATGAGCGCCCGCGACGTGTCGGATATTATGCACAGGGGCGGCACCATTTTGCAGACCGCGCGAAGCGCAGAGTTCAAAACGCCTGAGGGTGTGAAACGCGCCGTATCCACCGCGCGGTATTTTGACATCGAGGGCATTATCGTTATCGGCGGGGACGGCTCTTTTCGCGGGGCGCGGGAGTTATGCGCCGAGGGTATGCCGTCCGTCGGCGTACCCGGGACGATAGACAACGATATTTCGTGTACGGAGTACACCATCGGCTTCGACACCGCCATTAACACCGCGAAAGACGCTGTGGATAAAATCCGCGACACCGCCACCAGCCACGAGCGTTGCAACATCATCAAGGTCATGGGGCGGGCGTCGGGCAGTATCGCGCTCAACGTCGGCATCGCGACGGGTGCGGAGGCGATTTTGATTCCGGAGCGCGGCGTTGATTTCACCCGCGACATTTTGGAGCCTATCAACCGTGGCAAGAAGCGGAATAAGAAGCATTTCATCATCATTGTAGCGGAGGGCGTAGCGGACAGCGGCGACCTTGAGGCGCGTATCGAAGCGGAAACAGGGATTGAAACCAGAACGACCATCCTCGGCTACGTACAGCGCGGCGGCAGTCCCACCGTGGTTGACCGGGTGTACGCGAGCCGCATGGGTTCCTATGCCGTGGAGTTGTTGAAGGAGGGCATGGGGAACCGTATCATAGGGGTCGCGAAAAATCAAATTTATGATATTGATATTTTCGAGGGGTTGGACGTTCCTTACACCATAAGAGAGGATTTAATTGATTTATCAAAAATTCTTTCTATTTAGCGCGTCCTTACCGCCGCTTTTGCAGTGGTTTTCCGTTGCGGACACATCGTTTTGGGAGTTGTAATTCAATGAATATACCTAATGTTTTAACCGTGATACGTTTCCTGCTCGTTCCCGCGTTCGTGTACGCCTATCTTTTCAGCGGAAGCATGACGGCGGCTGTCGTCATACTTGCGGTGTCGGGGCTTACGGACGTGCTGGACGGATACATCGCGCGGAAGTATCACATGATTACCAAATGGGGAACCGTCTTTGACCCGATTGCGGACAAACTGACGCAAATTACCACGGCATTTTGCATCGCCTACGGCGGCGTGAACGTCATGTGGTTCGCTTTCGCGCTTTTGCTCGCGAAAGAACTCGTCATGGTGCTGGGCGGCATTAAACTCTATAAAAAAGGCGACGTTGTGGTGTCCGCCAATTGGTACGGCAAGGCGGCTACGCTCCTGTTTTATCTGGTCTTTTTCGCGCTGATGCTGTTCAGAGATACCATGAGCGATTATGCCCAAGGCTTCTTGATTATCGCGGCTTCGGCGCTTAGCGTTTTCGCGCTGGCACGCTATGTTGTGATCTTCCTTGGTATGCGAAAAAAACTTTTTTAGAAAAACACTTGCAAAACGGACAAATATCTGTTAAAATAATATTCGCTGTATCAGCGGCAATCTTGAAAAGGCTGCGCACAAGAAAATGGTTTATGATTTTCAAGGCGGGTTTTTGGGGATTGTCAGTTAATTTCCCGGTTTATATAGGAGGTGTAGAGCATGGCAAAGTGTGAAATTTGCAATAAAAGCGTATCTTTCGGCATTAAGGTCAGCCATTCGCACAGGCGCAGCAACAAGATGTGGAAGCCTAACGTCAGGCGGGTGAGGGCCATTGTGAACGGTGAGCATAAAAGGCTGTACGTTTGCACCCGTTGTTTGCGCTCCGGTTTGGTGGAGCGCGGCTACGGAAACGGTCTGGCAAAGGTTACCGAGGTCGATATTCAAATTCCCGAGGTGAACACCTTTGAGGTTGCGGATTTGACGGCGGTTGAAGCGTCAGCGGAAACGGTGACGGCAGAAGCGGCAGAAACAGAAGTGTCTGCGGTTGATTCCGATATAGTGACGGAGGTTGAGGCTTCGGCGGTTGCACCCGAGACGGACGCTGTAACCGAATAACGCTTTTACATGACGAAAGCCTTACCGCTACTGTGTAAGGCTTTTTTGTGATGTAATTTTCCCTGTGTAAAGCCAATCTTTCCGCGACCTTCCCAACCGTTTCAACGATATTCCCCAATTTCAATCTGACGCAATATCATACAGACCTACGTCCGGCAGACGGTAAGTGTTGTTCCCGCATACGCAAAGCGGTTTTGTCGAAAAAATACGCCGCGTACAGCGCGAAACAGAACACAGTGGGGAACATATACCGCGAGAAGCAGTAAAACGGCAGGTGCGCGGTATTAAAATAAGCCACGGAGACCGCAGGCATCCACCGAACGCTTTCCTTGCCGCGCCCGCCGGACAAAAACGCGGCAAATCCCGCGATACCCGCCGCCAACAGCAAATAATGCTGTCCGTTCAGTTGCGCCGGCGCCAAGCCGAACAGGGGCGTCCAGAAAAACGGCTTGCTCCAATTTTCTATCGTTTTCCCAACGGTGTACCACCAAAGGTACTTCCCCGGTTCCCTTAAAATCACCTCTTTGAAGCGGATTTTCGTCATCTCGCGTTCCACCGCGTCGTCAACCAACTCGTCATGACCGTACCGCGATACGTCTATGTCGCTCGTTTTGCCGATAATTTTATAGTAATCAATATTTTCCGTTTCCCTCACCTATTGGTCGTAATCGATAAACGTCCCTTGCAGCATCGGATTGCCCGACGACTTTGTCAGAGGGATAAATTCCTTGAAAATAACGGCGTTTCTGATAATCCACGGCGAAAGCACCGCGCATACAACGCCCGTCACCACCGCGCCGAATTTGAGCATATCAATAAATTTATACTTTTTAATCAACCACATCACCAGCACCGCAACCGGGTACAACAGTGCGGAGGGACGAAACAACGCCGAAACGCCGAGGAACACGCCGCCCCAAACGTAATACTTCATTTTTGCCGTATCAACGGCGTATAGGGTGAACAAAAAGGTAAGCAGATACAGAACATAAAAGCAGGATTCCGTCAGAATCATACCCGCCGCGTAGACGCTCGGCGCGTAAACCGCCATAAGCGCCGCCGCGATGATTCCCGCGCGGACGTGAAACAGCCGCCTGCCGCACAGAAAGATCAGATACAGCCCCGCCGCGCCGAGCAACGCTTGGAATACGGCGAACGGCACATACGGAAATTTGCCGAACACGGCGACAAACGCCGCGAGTACCGTGGTAAGCCCCGGCATAATAAATACGGTGTCTGCGGAAGGGTCTTTGTAAGTATACCTGCCTGTTTCAAGCAAAGTCCACGCGCTGCGCAAATATTTCACATCGTCGTTGTCAAACGTTTCCAAACTCCCCAACAGCGGTCCGTTTTTGCTATACGCAATATTGGCAAAGCACAACGCCAGATACGCCGCCAAAATCAAAACGATATAAATTTTCACCGTTTTACTCTCGTTCTTTACGCTAAATACAGCCATTACCCCCTTGCCACGAAAAACGCGCCGGCGCTAATCAAAACCAACCCCGCCCACTTCATCAGGGAAACATCCTCCTTAAACACAAACAGCCCGATCAGCGCAGCCAAAATATAGCACAGGCTTTGCAGCGGGTACGCGGCGGAAAGTTCCGCTCTGCTTAGGATATACAGCCACAGCACGGTAGCCGCGACGTACACCGCCAACCCCGCGAACACAAACGGATTGAAAAGCAATTTTAGTATGCCCGTAAAGGACAAAGAAAATCCAACGCTGCCGAGGCCGATTTTCCAAAGGGTCTGCCCCGCCGTAAGCAGGACGATATTGATAAGGATTAAGCCGAACAATGCAGGACTCACGCGTCCTCCTCCTTTTTTTCAAGCGCGTCGATTTTGCTTTTCAGCAAGCCGACTTCCTGCGTCAGACGAATGACGCGCTTTGTGATATTGGAAATAAACATCGTAATGTAAAAAACAAACACCAACAGAAACACCAACGCGGCGGCAAACAGCACCGACGGCGCGTAAAACACGTTCAGCGCGGCGGCGATTCTCTCCAGCCAGCCGACGTTCAACGCCACAACGATAATCAAGACGGACAGCACCGTCCAAAACAGCACGTACTGAAAATCCAGCCGCCGCTTCGCCAAGGCGTAAAACGTAACGCAGAGCAACAATAGGCTTGTAATGATAGAAATACCGTAAATACTCAACGGATGCCCCCTCCTTTACGGGAAAACAACAGGCAACTTGTCACCTTAATGGCGTAGTATGCCGATTTCAGCGGCGTAATGGACGATTTCCCCGCGTGCCGCTGTTTCATGTTGACGGACGTTTCTTTGACTTTCAAGCGGTTGCTTGCGGCATACACAATCGTTTCCACCTCGGGGAAATCGCTGGGATAGTAATCCGCGAACAGCCGTATGATTTTTTTGTTTACCGCGCGGTAGCCGCTTGTCGTATCCGTAACGGCTTGCCCTGTGAGCAAAGATACCAAGCGGGAAAAGTACAGGATCCCCATTTTGCGGGAAAGCGGAGGCTTGTACGCCGTCTTTTCCACAAAGCGGGAGCCTATCGCCATATCCGCTTCGCCGCTCTCGATGATGCTGAGCAGTTTCGGCAGGTCTTGCGGGTCGTGCTGACCGTCGCCGTCGATTTGCACCACGCAATCGTAGTTGTTTTGTAGCGCGTAAAGATAGCCTGTTTGCACCGCGCCGCCAATGCCCAGATTCAACGGCAGATTCACCACCCGCGCACCCGCGCGGATACTTTCCTCCGCCGTATTGTCGCGGGAGCAGTCGTTGAC
>JAIRSR010000016.1 GCA_031255355.1 Clostridiales bacterium | reverse complement strand
GTTTTCGGTCAGAGCGAACGCCGTCTGAGAGCCGTCTTTTTGCGTAATCGTAATCACCGGCGGCGTTTCGGTGAGGTTCACGTCCGTAATCGCGCCGTAATAGGTGGTTTCCTTTGTTTCTGCGGAAATCCTAACCGCTTTGCCGTCTTTCACCGACACAGTGACGTAATAATTCATTTTCAGTGAGGAAAACATCGTTTCCGCCTTATCCACGTAAATCACGCAATCCTCCGCGAGGGGATACGGCTCGGTCGCGTCGCTTCCCGCCGTTTTGAGGGAAATCACACGCGCACCGCTGTTGTTGGACAGCGCGGCAATCACGCCGGATTTTTCGGCGCGTGTTTTGGTGCTCAACCCCTCTACCATGCGAATCGCCTCGCCTTGATAATGCACCCGCGCATCATAGCCCGCCTTGAGGTCGGCGACTGTAGCCGCTTTGCCGTCCACGTTGACGCGGGTATCATCCGAAAGGTCGAACCGCACCTCGGCGGCTTGTCCGCTCACTGACGCGGTAAAACTGCCGCCGGGCAATACCGAAGTGACGGTAACTTCCGCCGCCGTCGCGTCCATCGCCTGTTCACAGCGGTGCATCATGGTCGCCATCATAGCGCGGGTCACGTCCGTCATCGGCATAAACTGATTGTTTTCCATACCGTTCATAATGCCGTTCCTGCTGATATATTGCACATACGCTTTCGCGGCGGCGGGAATCTGCCCGTCGTCGGCGAAGTCCAGCACAACCATAGCGTCGCTCCGCGCTTCCCGGTCCCCGCCCATTACTTTGGTCAGCAGCACGGCGACTTCATACCGCCGCATGGCGGTGTTTTTCACGTCCGCGCCGATATACGCCGGCAAGTCGGCGATGTTCAGCGCACCCCAATAGAGCAGGTAGGCGGCTTCTTGTTTATACTGAATGTCGTAGCCCGCCAAATCAGCGGAAAACGCTTCATTTGCCGCCTTTACGAAGTCGGCGTTTTCGTCATACGTCACGCCGAGAATCCGCGCGGCAAGAATCACCGCCTCTAACTTACTGATTGGATTATCCGGCTTAAAGGTGCCGTCCGTGTAGCCTTTGAGCAGGCCCCTCCCCACCATATCCTCGATATACGCCGCCGCCCACCCGTGCCTGTCCAGCACGTCGGGAAAGGTACCCGCAAACGCGGCGGGAAGCGCGGTCACAAACAGAACCGCCGCCATAAGTATTGCCGTACAGCCTTTTAACTTCATCTTTATAACCCTTCCTTTCTGTGAGAGGGCGCAAAGAACTTCCGCCGCTCCCCGAACCGATTCCTCCGCGCCGCTGACGCGCGGCAGACGGCGGAGGTTGCGGCGTAATCAACGCAGACCTCAAACACAAACCTCATAGTTCCATATTACCATAATACCATAACCCTACACATATTTCAACAGTTATTATTCCAAAAGTGGAAAAAATTTAGGCTTGCGTACAACGGCGAAATGCTGTAATATAGAACACGTGGTTGACATAACACCAAGATGTAACGCGTTATGTAAAACGCTTACTGCGGTGAGATGTGCAACGGAACGGCATTACAGAAAGGGAACGGCGGCAAGCCGCGCGGCGCGGTACCCCCCTTCCCGAAAGAGTTACGGGAGGTGAGGCTTTGTGTTTCACAGCGGAGTATGAGAAGACACAGGGTAAAAAGCAAGCGGTTCACAAAATTCTAAGGAGGAAAAAATCAATGAAAACGCTCAAACGAATGACTTCCTTTGTTATCGCGTGCGCAATGGTCCTCGGGCTGACGGCGGCGGTAACACACGGAGCGGAACTGCCGCCCGATGTAGCCGGCACGAAGTACGAGGAACCGGCGGCACTGCTCAAGGCACTTGAAATCATGGTCGGCGACGCGGAAGACGGCGCGTTTCGGTTAGAGGACGGAATCCTCCGTTCAGAGTTCGCGAAAATCGCGGTATACCTTTCGGGGCTTTCAGAGGTCGCCGAAGCCTCCTCGGTATCGGCGCAGTTCCCCGATGTAGTCGCGGGGCATTGGGCGACGGGCTATATCAGTGTCGCGGCGCAGCAAGGCTATGTCATCGGCGACGATACCGGCACATTCCGCCCGGATGACCACATCACCTACGCGGAAGCGGTAACGGTCATCGTCCGTATCCTCGGTTACGAGCCGAGCGCGGTCTCCAACGGCGGCTTCCCCACCGGGTACACCGTGGTCGCGGGGCAAATCGGGCTGTTGAAAAACGGCGTAATCGCAACGGGCGCGGATGCGGCGGTCACAAGAGGCACAGTCGCGATCATGGCGTACAACGCGCTGACGATCGACATGATGGAAAAGACGAGTTACGGCGCGAACGAGAGTTACGAAGTCGTGGACAAGCAGATTTTAACGGAAAAATTAGACGTTACTAAGATGTACGGTCAAGTCGTGGCGAACAGCAAAACGAACCTGACGGGCACCTCGACGCTCCGCAAAGACGAAGTCAACATCAAGACGGACGGCGGCGACACCGTAACCTACAGGACGGGCACGACAGACGCGGCGGATTACCTCGCGCGAAACGTCATTTACTATGTGTATCAAGAAAGTGAAAACACCGACGCGGTGCTGATCCTCGTCCGCAACAACACCAACAAGGACGAAATTACGACGGTTGCGGCATCTGACATCGACAGGCTGACGGGCGACGCGGGACAGCGCAAGACCTTATACTATTGGCTGAACAAGGAAACGGACAGAAAGCCGCTGGAAATCACAATCAAGCAGGACGCGACGGTGTTTTACAACGGCGTAGCGAACCCGGGCTATGACCTCGCGAACCTGAACACGCTGAAATCCGGCAACGTTACGCTGGTCGATTCCGCGCGGACGGACGAAATCGGTTACGTCTTTGTAACGGAGTATCAGAATATCGTTGTGGACGACGTATCGGCGGCAAGTCACCGCGTGACGGATAAATACAACCTGCTCTCGCTGACGCTCGACCCCGCCGACCGCAACATTCAGTTTTCGATTACCAAGGACGGCAAGGCGATCGGGCTTACGGACATCGCCGAGTGGAACATTCTTTCGGTAGCGATGGATCAGCCGAGGTTGGAAAACGCGACGGTAATCGATGTGCGTGTTTCCACCCAAACGGTGACGGGTAAAATTACCGAGATTGACGACGAAAGAGTGCTGATTAACGGCACGTTTTATGAAGTCGCCTACAACTACACCGAAGCGGGGCAGCCCGCGCTCGTCCTTGAAACGGAAGGCACGTTCTACCTTGACGTAGAGGGCAAAATCGCGGCGGTAGACACCACGGCGGTCGCGGGAAGCAACTACGCGTATCTGGTCGCGGCGGAAACGACAGGCTCTATCGACAACGTACTGCAATTGGAGTTGTTCGGCAGGAACGGCGAAACGGTTGTAATGGACGCGGCGACAAAAGTAAGGGTCAACACGGTATCCAACCTCACCTCCGAAGCCGCGCTCACGGCGATAAAAACGGCGAACGGCGGCAATGTTCCCCAACTCATCACCTATGAGGTCAACGCCGACGGCAAGATTTATTATATCGACACCGCCGAGGCAAACGGTACGGGTAAGGCGATGAAAACGGCGTTTTCTAAGGATTATGTTTCCGGCGAGGGCGGCTTGGAGTACAAGAGCGCGTCAAGGAAGTTAGGCGCGTTTAACGTCAGCGCGGATACCGTTGTATTCGACATTCCCGAGGGCGACGACGATACGGATAACTACGCCGTAAGGACTATGGCAATGTTCGTGGACAAAACGAGTTATGATGTGGAAATTTATGACCTCACGGACGACCTTACCGCGAAAGTCGTAATCGTTAAGAACAGCAGCGGGAACACAAACGCGGAATCGCCGATCGCGGTGGTAACGAAACTCAGTTCCGCGCAAAACGCGGATAGAGTCACCGTCGGCAAACTGTACGCCATAGAAAACGGCGAAGCGGTGGAACTGCTTGCGAAAGACGCTTCCACGCTGGTGAAAGCGGACGGCGGCGCGACGGACACCACACCGCTGACGGCGGGCGACATTATCCAATACACCAAGAACGCGCGCGGCGAAATCGACAAGGTAAAGGTGCTGTTCGACGCGCGAACGAGGGGCAGCGCGGACGCGCTCCTGTATGAGGCGCATACCGGCACAGAGATGGAAACGGTACTCGGCAGAGTATCCGGAAAGTTCTCCGCCTCCGTCAACGTGATTGCGAACAACATGAGCGAAACCAACTTCAACCTCGAAAAAGCAATCGTTTATAACTACGACTTCACCAAGCCCACCGGCTCACAAGTGACAGTCGCGGACGCAAGTTATATCACCAAGTATGACGACGGCGACGCGCGTCGGGTCTTCCTGCGGCTCTATAAGGGCGAGGTTGCGGAAGTAGTTATAATAAAAGAGTAACACAAGGCTTTACAACCTCCTGTAACACACTCTCCCCTCCGGGATACTCCCCCCGTGAGGGGTATTTCTTTTACAGAAAATTAAAAATTTTCTGTAAAAGAAATCATTGAAATCACACCTTGGCAAAGGGTTGCGGCGAAGTACTAACGCTTTCAGCATAAATTATCAAAATCCTACCCAACTACCGAAACAACCGTGCGCAGGTAATATTCGCGCGTCCCGCGTCCGGCGCAATGACGCGCCACAACACACCGTTCGCGCCGCAATTCAAATCACAACAGTGATACCCCGCGATAAAGGAATTATCGCCCGCCTCGTTAATCAAATGCACTTTCCCCGTCGGCGTTGCGATTGCCGTGTAGCCGTGCGCCTTGCCCGGCGCGATTTTCATCGCGCGATACGGCATGGCATACGGCGTGAGCCGTCCGTCCTTGTAACGGTACGCCTTACCCCCCGCCGCGATATATAAGGTATCCTCCGTATCGAACGCGATTCCGCTGACCTCGTCCGCGAGGACTTCCTCCGAACCCGCCCGCGTGAGCCGTCCGTCCGTGGTGACGCAAAACATCTCCCCCGCCGACGAAACGGCGACCTCGGCGGCTTTCATTCGCGGCTGTGCGCCAACGATGTTATCCTCTGTGTCGATATAATAAAATTTGCCGTCGTTTCCGCAGACGACTTTTTTAATTCCGTCCGCGCGTTTCACGCGGTTCCCGCAATTTTCCTCCCAAAGCGCGTTCGCGCTGTCCGCGAACTGTACGACATGCGCGGCGTTAGAGGAAACACTGATACAATCGTCAATATATTGCGCCCAGCCCCCCGCCCAGCACGCCGCCGAAGCCGTCGGGCGGGTGTCGTAGCCGGTACGCAGTTCCAGACGGAACTTCTTTGCCGTAACGCCGCGCAGAGGGATCCACTTGCGTCCCCTCTGATTTTCAAACACGCCCTCCAAGAGTTTCACGCCCGTTTCCGCGTTGTAAAGCGCGTATTCACGCGGTCGTTGCGGCGGCGGCGCACCCCACCCGCCAAGCGCGGCGGGGGAAGTGTCCGTTTCCGTCAACTCGATTCCCGCGTACCCGCCCTTTTGCTCCGCTTCTATGATGACCGAATACGGCAAAGCCGCGTCGGGATTGACTTCCGTTGCGCCGCAAACCTCCCGCCTTTTTGCCGAAACAGCGAAAATCATTACGCCGCATTCCGCAACCCCGCTCCAATCCGCCGCGTGAATCCGCAGCGTCCCGCCGTCAAGGGAAAACGGAACCTCTTCCCCGGTGCGCACGTCGCGTACCCGCTCTACGGAAAAGCCGTTGTTAATCAGCGTCAAACTGCCGCCATGACGCGGCGCGTCCGCGACGAAAACATAGCAAATGCCCGCTTCCTCACGCCGCGCCGTAAAGCCGTACGCGCCGTCATTCCAACGTCCGCCGATCAATCCCCCGGGAACGCCGCCGAACAGCGCGTCCCCCGCCCATGAGAGGAACGCGTCTGCGGCGTTGAGGTAGTCGTACACAAACGGCGCAAACTTGCCGTTCGCGTAGGGGGGCAGCCCCACTTTCGGCACCCAGCCGCCCGTGATGATAGACGTCAATAGTTTTATCTGCTCTTGCACCGCGCAAGGCACGATGGGCTTCGCGCCGCTTGCGTACCATTCCCCGAACGGCACGTAGCACCATTCGGAAGCCGCGTCCCCGCTTAGCCACGACGCGCTTGCCGCGTCATAGGGCACCCGATACGCCTTGCCGAGGCACTCCTGTGACATCACGTCCTCATGCGGGTACGGCGATTGATAAAAGTTGTTCCTGATGTTGACGCAATCGGGGTTTTTGTCGTGTACCGCTTGGAACACCTCCGCGCATACGGCGGAATCGTTCCAGCCGTCGAACCAAAACCCCGCGACCCCGGGATAGTTTTCCATAAGTTCCAAAACGACCTCTTTCGCCAAAACGCCTTGGAAGTCGAGGAAAGATGTTTCCGTGCGCAAGGACGGCTCGCCCTTGTACCGCCTGTACGCGTCATTGTCGATACAGCCCGCCGCGCCGTCCCCCCGCGTACCGTTCGGGCTGGACGTGATGTATACCACCACTTTAATGCCCGCCCGCCCCGCTTCGGTCAGCAACTCACCCAAAAAATCACGCTTGGTTTTGTTGGTCAGCCCGGGGATTTTCGACTTCCACGGAACGGTGTAATTCAAATCGCTGTGAAACGCCGCCAACGTGACGTAGGAAGCGCGTAGTTTCTTTGCCGCCGCGACCCATTCACGCGCGTCCCACCCCTCCGTACTCTTTTCAAATTCCTCTACCGGGGTACCGTTCGGCGCACCCCAATGCAAAAATACGCCGGTCGCCGCGCTGTGGTACCAATGCCCCTCTTTAATAATAATCACCTATTTCTTTACAATGTACATGGTTCTGGTTCTGCCCTCGCGAATCTGCACCGCCAAAATATCCCCCGCCGCCACATCGCCGAAATCGCACGGATAAATCACGTCTGCGGCAACGTCGTAGGCATAGAACGTCGTTTGCCCCTCCATCGCGAAGTAAGAACGCCGTTTTTCCGGGTAATTCTTGTTATCGACGTGTACCAACGCCACGTTGGACAGCACTTCGTCCACCATGCCTATGCCGAAATACGAAACGGGATAATACGCCTGTGTCGGCGCTTCGTAATCCGCGTCGTTCATGTTCATATCGTTAATCACGCCGTTGTTGATCCCCTCGAAGCCCATATCCCGCGTAAAGCCGCCCACGTCATGCGCGAGTACCCGAAGCGTGGACACATAGCCCAAACTATCCTGCGTAATCTGAATCACGTCGCCCCGCCGCAAGTCCTTTGCGTACACCCCGCGATAGGTACTGAACATTTCACCGTCCGCTAAGTCGCCCATTTTCAAGTCCAGGTCCTGCGCCGCGACTTCCGCCTCCGCGCCGTAGCGGAAGCCCTTGATTTTCACTGTTTCCTCGCCGTCGTCGTTGATTGCCCGCGCGACTTTATCCACAATGAAAATATCCTGCTTATATTCCGCGTCGCCGCCGCCCGCCGCGCTGTCGTCCAACAGCACCACCGCCCGAACCGATAGATCGTTCGCCGAAATATCATACAATTCCAAGTTTTTATACTTCGTCATGTCGCTGAACGAAGTCATGGCGAAATACTTATCCTCCGAAAGCACCTCACCCTGTAAATCAACGGGAATCTTAAAAATTTTCGCGTCATGCCCAAGGCGGTACAGCGAACCCAACGTGCCGCTGTGGTACATCACTTCTACGCTGTCAAACCGCCGGTCCAGCGAAAAACGATCCCCCGCCGCGCCGGGCGGGTTGCCCGTGTTGTCAGTTGCCGTGCTAAGCGCGGTAATGCGCCCGTCGTCGTTGACGGTGTAGTGAATCAGTTGCTTCACCTTGCCGCTTGCCTTGATTTGATCGACAATACTGCTGACAGGCTCCCCTTTCACGCCGCCGAACTCCGCTTTTTTCTGTATTTCATAAATTTTCATCACGCCGTCCGCAGTAAAGATTTTCAAACGCGCGACGGACGAAAGACGCGCGGTATCGTCGATCCCCGCCAAAAAGCCGTATCCGCCCAAATCGCGCTTGTCAAACAGCGTACCCGCGATCCGTCCGTAGTTGTCCAGATAATACGTCGCGAAGTCCCCCGCCTTAACCGGCGATACGCCGCCGTTCGGCGTGTTCGCCGCCGCGCGGAACTGCGCGGATTGCTTGTACAAAACACCGTCGATGCTTACGTTGCCCTCGGCGTCCGCTTCGTCCACCGTCCCGGTGACGGTATCGGCGCACAAAATCATCGTGTACAGCGTGGACGCCTCATCGATGACCGCCGCGCCGCCGACGGATAATTTTTCGCGGTCGGCGTACACCATAAGCACCGTGTTTGCCTTTACCGCGTCCAAGCGCACTTCCTCGCCGTCCCGCAAAATCCTGTACTTCCTGCCGTCGTCCAAGCGAATGGGCGGCTGTAGGTATTGATCGGTAACGGAAAGGTCGAGCGCACCCGTTTTGCTGACAAAGTAGGTTTTGTAGGACGATACGATCACCGTATCCGCTTCGCCGTCACGGTTGTGATCGA
>JAIRSR010000002.1 GCA_031255355.1 Clostridiales bacterium | reverse complement strand
CTTTTGTCATGGGAACGGCATCCATGCTGACTTGGGCGGTGGATCGGTTCCTGCTGAAGCCGCTGCGGTTGGAGTACCTGCAAACCATCGCGTTTATCCTCGTCATCGCGGCGTTGGTGCAACTTGTGGAAATGTTCTTGGAAAAAATGCTGCCGTCGCTGTACAGCGCACTCGGCATTTACCTGCCGTTGATTACGACAAACTGCGCGGTACTCGGCGCGGCGTTGCTCAATATCCAAAACGAGTACACCTTTTTACAGGCGTTGGTGTTCGGGGTCAGCGCGGCGATTGGCTTTACCGTCGCGATTGTGCTGTTTTCCGGCGTGCGGGAACAACTTGAGTTCGCGGACATTCCGGAATTTTTGCGCGGCTTCCCGATCGCTTTGATTGCCGCAGGGCTGATTTCTATCGCGTTCCTCGGCTTTGCGGGCTTGCGGCTGTAGAAAAAATATTATACGGTGAAGAAAGGGTCTGTTTCATCAAAGTTTGATGTGAACGGTACAGGGTGGCGACAATGCAGATATTGATTGCTGTAACGGCGCTCGGCGCGATTGGGCTGGCTTTGGGCTTGCTCCTCGCGGGCGCGTCCAAATACCTTGCCGTCCCGCGGGACGCGCGGGTGCCGTCGATTACCGAAGCGCTTCCCGGCGCGAACTGCGGCGGCTGCGGCTTTGCGGGTTGCGGTGCGCTTGCGTCCGCGATTGCGGAGGGAAAGGCGGCGGTGACGGCGTGTCCCGTCGGCGGGGAGCGGGTGAGCGCGAAAATTGCGGAAATTATGGGCGTGGAAGCGTCCCCCGCGCAACGAACCGCCGCGTTGGTGCTTTGTTCCGGCGTTGACGGCGCGGCGAAAAAGAAGTATCAATACGAGGGCGCCGCCGATTGCGCCGCCGTAAGCCGCCTTGCGGGAGGGGATAAATCCTGCCGCTACGGTTGCCTTGGCTACGGCGATTGCGTCCGCGCTTGTCAGTTCGGCGCGATTCGCGTCACGGACGGCGTTGCGCGTGTGGATAGGGAAAAATGCACCGCTTGCGGTATGTGCGCGGCGGCGTGTCCGAAAGGCGTGATTCGGCTGATTCCCGCCGATAAAAGTTACAGCGTGAGTTGCTCGTCGCGGGACAAGGGGAGCGCGATGAAAAACCTGTGCGGCGCGGGGTGTATCGCTTGCCGCCTGTGCGAACGCGCCTGTCCCGCCGGCGCGGTGACGGTGACGGACAACATTGCCGAAATCGACTACGCGAAATGCACCGATTGCGGCGAGTGCTTCCGAAAATGTCCGCGAAAAATCATACGGAAATCAGCGGAATCGGAATAGATGTAAACAAATAGATTCAAAGCGGCGTTCCGGCAAAACAGGAACCGCTGCGGGAATGACTTCGGGAGGAACCTTGATTGAAAAAAATTATTGCCGCCCATGACTTATCCGGGCTGGGGACAGCGTCACTCGGCGCTGTGATTCCGATTATTTCATCGATGGGAAGTTACGTTTGCAGTCTGCCCACCGCCGTGCTGTCCACCATCACGGGCGTTTTTGAGGGCTACGCCATTACCGGACTGACGGAGCAAATGCAAAGGACAATTCAGCATTGGGACGGTTTGGGCGTGACGTTCGATTACATCTACAGCGGGTTTTTGGGGAGTGCGGAACAGGTTGACATAATTCTTGATGCCGCGTCGCGGTTTCACGGCTGTTATTTGGTGGTAGACCCCGTATTCGCGGACAACGGCAGGTTGTATCCCACGATGGACGGCGCGATGGTGGAAAATATGAAGCGTCTTGCGGCGCGGGCGAACCTCATCACGCCGAATTTTACGGAAGCGCGGTTTTTGTTGGGGGAAACTCCGCCGGAGGGCGTTGTTGACGAAACGCGCGACTTCCCCGAAGCGGAAGCGAAAGATTGGCTGACGCGGCTGTGCGGTACGGGACCGGAACGCGCGGTGATTACGGGCGGCAAGTTCCGTGACGGCATGTATGTTACGGCGTATGACAAGCCGCGCGGCGCGTTTTGGAAATTGAAGTGTGAGTACGTTCCGGCGCAGTTCCACGGCACGGGCGATATTTTCACAAGCGTGTTGGTCGGCGCGTTGGCGCGGGGGGACTGCTTTGAAACTGCCGTCGCGCTGGCGGCGCGGTTTGTGCGCACCGCCATTGACGCGACGCTCGCGGAACAGTGGGAGCCGCGTATGGGCGTATTGGTGGAAAAGGTGTTAGGCGGGTTGGGTACGCCCCCCGCGATACTATGCGAAAGGTTTTAGGATTATGTGGATAGCGGACGAATGGCGTGAATATGAGTTGATCGACGCGGGGGACGGCGAACGGTTGGAGCGGTGGGGGGCGTATATTTTGATCCGCCCCGACCCGCAAGCGGTCTGGCGCAAGGACGGCGGCAACAAACTTTGGCATTGCCCTCACGCGCGGTACCACCGCAGCGCGGCGGGCGGCGGGCAGTGGGAGTTCCTCAAGCCGATGCCGGACGATTGGGAACTTGCGCAAGGGGCGTATCGGTTCAAGGTGAAGCCTATGGGCTTTAAGCATATGGGGCTGTTCCCCGAACAGTTGGTGAATTGGCGTTGGAGCGATCGCTTGCTTCGCAAGCGCGGCGGGGAAGTCCGCGTACTGAACCTTTTCGCCTACACCGGCGGCGCGACGGTCGCGGCGGCGGCGGCGGGGGCGTTTGTGTGCCACGTGGACGCGGCAAAGGGCATGGTGCAGCACGCCAGGGAAAACGCCGCGCTCTCCGGCTTGGGCGGCGCGGGAATCCGCTATATCGTGGACGATTGCATGAAGTTTGTCGCGCGGGAACTCCGCCGGGGCAGCAAGTACGACGCGATTATCTTAGACCCGCCGTCCTACGGGCGCGGGCCGGGCGGCGAGGTGTGGAAAATCGAATCCGCGCTTTACGCATTTGCGGAAAGTTGCGCCGCGCTGCTCAGTGACCGTCCGCTGTTTATGCTGCTCAACGCGTACACCACGGGGTTGAGCGCGGAAACGATGCGGAACGTCCTCGGCATGACGGCGGGGAAAAAATTCGGCGGGGAAACACGCGCGGCGGAAATCGGCATACCGATGCGCAACGGCTATACATTGCCGTGCGGCGCGTCCGCGCGTTGGGAGATTAGCGTATGATTACAACGGAACGGCTTCAATTTAAGTATAGTGAGGAGCGGGAGGAGGAAGCGCTCCGCGACGTGAGCGTCACCATTCAAGACGGTGAGTTTGTCGCCGTCCTCGGCCATAACGGAAGCGGGAAGTCCACCTTTGCCAAGCACTTGAACGCGATTTTGCTTCCCGTCGGCGGTACGGTGTATGTGGACGGTATCGATACCAAGGACGAACGCCGTCTGTACGACATACGGCAGGCGGTTGGCATGGTGTTCCAGAACCCGGACAACCAAATCGTCGCGACGGTGGTGGAGGAGGACGTGGCGTTCGCGCCGGAAAATTTGGGTGTGCCGTCCGCAGAAATCAGAAAGGTTGTCGATTGGGCGTTGGAAACGGTGGGCATGGGCGGGTACAAGCGTCACGCGCCGCATTTGCTCTCCGGCGGGCAGAAACAGCGCGTCGCGATTGCGGGAGTGCTTGCTATGAAGCCGCGCTGTATCGTGTTGGACGAGCCGACGGCGATGTTAGACCCGATTGGGCGGCGTGAGGTGGTGGCGACGCTCCGGCGGCTGAACAAAGAGGAAGGCATGACCATTGTGCTGATTACACACAACATGGATGAGGCGGTGAGCGCGGACAGGGTTGTGGTGATGAGCGGCGGCGGGGTGGTGCTGGACGATACGCCGCGCAAGGTGTTTGCTGACGTGGCGCGGATCAAGGCGTTGGGCTTGGACGTGCCGCAGGTGACGGAGTTGATGTACGAATTGCGCCGTGAGGGGCTTGACGTGCCAACGGAGATTTTAACGGTGGACGAGGCGTATCAAGCGTTAAAATGCCGCTGTATATCGGGGGTATCGGGTTGATAATCAAAGCGGAAAATTTAAGTTACACCTACGCGGAGGGCGGGCCGTTTGAAATTGGCGCGCTGCACGGCGTGTCTTTGACCATAGGCAAAGGGGAACTTGTCGGAGTAATCGGGCATACGGGGAGCGGGAAGTCCACGCTGGTACAGCACTTCAACGGCTTGTTAAAGCCGACGGCGGGAAGCGTTACCGTTTGCGGCGTTGATACGTCCGCGAAACGCGCCGATCTAAAGGCGGTGCGGCAAAAAGTGGGGTTGGTGTTTCAGTACCCGGAGCATCAATTGTTTGAGGAAACCGTGCGCCGCGATATTGCGTTCGCGCCGCAAAATTTAGGTCTTTCCCCCACGGAAATCGACGCGCGTGTCCGCGAGGCCGCCGCGCTGACCGGGTTGCCGGAAGCGTTGCTCGACCAATCGCCGTTCGCGCTTTCGGGCGGGCAAAAAAGACGCGCCGCAATCGCGGGCGTGCTTGCCATGAAGCCGGAGGTGTTGGTGTTGGACGAGCCGACGGCGGGGTTAGACCCGCGCGGGCGGGAGGAAATCCTCGCGCAAATCAAGGCGTTGCACAGGGAAACGGACATCACCGTCATTCTTGTTTCGCACGGCATGGAGGACATCGCGAACACCGTCGGCCGCGTTTTTGTGATGAACCAAGGCACTATCGCTATGGAGGGCGCCCCGCTTGCGGTGTATTCCCGCTACGAACAGTTGGAACAAATGGGCTTGACCGCGCCGCAAGTCACGCGGCTGATGAAAACGCTTTGCGGCGTGGACGTATGCACCGTCAAGCAAGCGAAAGAGTATTTGTTGGGGGTGTTGCGCCGTGCTTAAAGACATCACGCTCGGACAATATTTCCCGGGAAATTCTCCGCTCCACCGTCTGGACGCTATGATGAAACTGCTGTTATCCGTGGTCTATTTGGCGGTCATCTTTCTCATCCGAAACTTCTACGGCTACGCGCTGCTCGCCCTGTTCACCTTTGCGCTGATTCGCCTTTCGGCAATCCCGGTGAAGTTTGTGCTCAAGGGCTTAAAGCCGCTTTTGATGTTTATCGCGTTTACGGCGGTGTTGAATTTGTTTATGACGGACGGCACGGTGATTTGGCGCGTGTGGTTTTTGACCGTCACGCGGGAGGGCGTCGCCTACGCCGTTGCTATGCTGCTTCGGATTGTGTTTTTGGTTTTGGGAACGTCCCTATTGACCTATACCACCTCGCCAATCGCGCTGACGGACGGCATTGAACGGCTGTTGAAGCCGTTCGGCAAAATGGGATTGCCCACGCATGAACTCGCTATGATGATGAGTATCGCGCTCCGCTTTATCCCCACTTTGTTAGAGGAAACGGACAAAATCATGAAAGCGCAAACGGCAAGGGGCGCGGACTTCCAAAGCGGCAATCTGTTGAAACGCGCAAAGGCGTTGCTCCCGCTCCTCGTACCGTTGTTCATCAGCGCGTTTCGCCGCGCGGACGAACTCGCTACGGCAATGGAGTGCCGCTGCTACCGGGGCGGCAACAACCGTACCCGCCTGAACGCGTCGAAAATCGGGCGTATCGATTACTTTGCGGGGGGGATCCTCGCGGTGTTTTGCGCGTTGATACTGCTTGCGAACGCGGCGTAAACAAAGCACTGCGGGAAGCCGCCGCGGAAACGGGGTGAGGACGGTTGCCGAATCTGGCGTTGACAATTAGTTATAACGGAACCCGCTACCACGGGTGGCAAAGGCAGAAAAACGCCGTAACGGTGGAGGAAACGCTGTCACGCGCAATCGCGCGGGTCGCGGGCGGGGAACCCCCGCCGATCACCGGGTGCAGCAGGACGGACGCGGGCGTTCACGCGCTGTATTACGTTTGCAATTTCTTCAGCGAAACGTCCATCCCCGCCGAAAAACTCCCCCTCGCCCTCAACACCGCGCTGCCCGCCGACATTCGGGCGCGGCGGTGCGCGGTGGTCGGCGGCGGGTTCCACGCGCGGTTCAGCGCGGTATCGAAAACGTATTTTTACCAAACATATACCGAAAAAATCGCAAATCCGTTTTTGCGGGATTTCGCGTATCACTTTCCCCATGAAATTGATTTTGAGCGCGTGAAAGACGCGGCGGCGCATTTTGTGGGGCGGCATGATTTTTCCGCGTTTATGGCGGCGGGCGGTGCGCAAAAAACCACGGAGCGGGAAGTAACGGCGTTAGAGGTCACGCGCGGCGGCGGGCTGCTGCGGTTTGAAATCACCGCCGACGCGTACCTGTACCATATGGTGCGCATTATCGCGGGGACGCTGTTGTATGTAGGCGCGGGCAGGATCGACGGCGCGGCGGTTCCCGGCATCATCAAAGCGGGCGACAGGAGGAACAGCGGAATTACGGCGGGGCCGATGGGGTTGTATTTAGCCAAAGTCAGATACGGAGGTCGCAATGGGGAACAAAACCGGCAGGAACAAAAAACGCAAGAATAAAAACCGCGCGGGAATCGTACTATTGATAGTAATCGCGGCACTCGGCGGCATGGCATACGCCAATCGCGGCGCGTTAAAGCGCGGCGCGGCGATAGACGCGGGGAAAACCGTGTTTCGCTTTGAAACGGGGCAGCAGTATCAGTTTGCCGTTTCTAAAAATAACCTCCTCGCCTTAAACGGCGAGGGAGTCACGTGCGTCAGCCAAAGCGGGGCGGCGGTGTGGAACGCGCAGAGGCAAGCGTCTAATCCGTGTATGCAGAGCGAGGGCGGCTATACGCTGTTGTTCGACCGGGGCAACAGGGATGTCGCGGCGTATGACGGCGGCACGCTGCTGTGGGAGTTGCAAACGGAACAGCCGATTATTACCGCGAAAATCAACCAAAAAGGGTACAGCGCGGTGGTGACGTATGATGTGGGCTACAAGAGCAGGATCGAGGTGTATGACGCGCGGGGCGGCCTGGTTTACCAATGGCGGCTCGGCGACCGTTACGTGGTGGACGCGGAAGTGTCGCCCGACTGTAACTATTTCGCGGCGGCGGTCATATCGCCGGACGGCGCGTCGCTCACCAGCAAAATTATTGTTGTCGATATTGACGCGGAACAGGCGATCGGGGAAACGGCGCGGGCGGATTCCCTCGTCATGCAAATCAAATACCAAGCGGACGGAAGCATTGTCGCCCTTTGCGAAAATGAGTTGGTCGGCGTTTCCGCGAAAGGGGAGCGGCAATGGGCGGCGGACTTCGGCGGCAGGGAACTTCAGCATTTCAAACTTTCCTACGATACCAACTGCGTACTCGTGTTCGCGGGGAGCAGAAACAACAGTATTTTAGAGGTCTACAGCCGCGACGGGAAAAAAACGGGCGAGTATGTTTCGGATAGTGAGATTACAGATATCGACGTGCGGCGCAACGTCATTGCCGCCGCAGAACACAGAAGCGTCGTACTGCTCAACCTCAAGGGCGCGGCGCGGGCGCGGTTGGAAACGCGCAAGGAAGTGAAAAAAAGTATGCTTACGGCAAACGGAAACCTCGCGTTGGCGGGGGGCGGCACGGTGGACGTTATCAAGCCGTAGATTGCGTTGGCGGGAGCGGGATTATCATATTTTATAGGAGGTGTGTTTTTTGGCTGATATTGTGATTGCGGCTATCGTCTTGGTTATGGCGGTATGGGGGTGGAAGTCGGGCTTTGTGCGCACGGTGTTCCGCTTGGGGTATTATATCATCGCGGTGATCGCGGCGGCGGCGTTGTATCCCGCCTTGTCCGGGCTGCTGCGGGAGTCGCCGCTGAGCGCGTACATTCACGATAAAGTGATTTTGCCGCGTGTTTCCGTTGATACGGGGGGGTTTAATATGCCGTCCTTTTTACAGGACGCGGTGACAGGCGGGATTGACGGCACGACGGAGGCACTCGCGCGGTTTTTCACCGACATGGTTTTGAGTATCCTCTGTTTTATCGCCGTGTTTATCGCCGTCCGCGTTGGGCTGAAACTCGCGGCGCGTCTGTTGGACGGAATCGCGAAATTGCCCGTCCTCAACCTGTTTAACAAGGTCGCGGGGCTTGTGGCGGGGGTGATGAACGGCTTGATTTTAGTGTGTCTTTTGTTGGGGCTCGCGACGGTGTTTATGACTGACGAGGCGTACGAAGTCATCCGTTCGTCCCCCGGTACGTTTTATCTGTACAACAACAATATTCTGTTGCGGGGGCTTGATTTTTCTATCGTCGGGCACAATGACGGCGCACCGCCCGGCGGCGGTTCCCAAACGGAATAGTTGTGGATTTTTATTCGGATAGGAGTGGAAACATATGATAAGCGACGCGATTAAAAACGGCGTTGAAAAAACGCCGCACCGTGCGCTGTTAAAGGCGGCGGGGCTGACGGACGCGGAACTGCGCCGCCCGCTCATTGGTGTGGTGAACAGCAAAAACGATATTGTTCCCGGGCATATCCACCTCGATACCATAGCGCGGGCGGTATCGGCGGGAATCCGCATGGCGGGCGGCACACCGTTGGAGTTCCCCGCGATCGCCATTTGTGACGGTATCGCTATGGGACATGCGGGAATGCGGTACTCCCTCGCCAGCCGTGAACTGATTTGCGACAGCATCGAGGCAATGGCGGCGGCGCATATGTTGGACGGCTTGGCGCTGATTCCCAACTGCGATAAGGTGGTTCCCGGTATGCTGATGGCGGCGGCGCGGCTGAATCTTCCGTCTATCGTGGTGAGCGGCGGGCCGATGCTTTCCGTCGCCGATAGGGACGGCGGATTTTTAGACCTCAACGCCACGTTTGAGGCGGTGGGCGGCTTTAAGGCGGGGACGATGACGGAGGAGGAAGTGCGGTCGATCGAGGCGGCGGCATGTCCGACTTGCGGCTCGTGCAGCGGAATGTTCACGGCAAACTCCATGAACTGCCTTTGTGAGGCAATCGGCATGGCGGCGGGGGGGAACGGCACCATTCCTGCGGTGTACTCCGAACGGACGCGTTTTGCGAAAGACGCGGGGGCGCAACTGATGACGCTTGTGGAAAAAAATGTCAAACCTCGGGACATTATGACCCGCGACGCGTTTACCAACGCGCTTACCGTGGATATGGCGCTGGGCTGTTCCACAAATTCCATGCTCCACCTCCCCGCGATCGCGTATGAGGCGGGTGTAGACCTCGATTTGGACGCGGCGAACGCAATTTCGTCAAAAACGCCCAATTTGTGCAAACTCGCGCCTGCGGGCAAGCACCATATGCAGGATTTATACCGCGCGGGCGGCGTGTACGCCGTCATGAACGAGTTGACCAAGAAACATTTGATTGTCACCGATTGCGTGACCGTCACGGCGCAAACCGTAGGCGAAAATATCAAGGGCGCGGCGGTGCGGGATTATGACGTAATCCGACCCGCCGAAACGCCGTATTCCAACACAGGGGGAATCGCGGTACTGCGCGGGAATATCTGCCCGGACGGTGCGGTCGTGAAGCGGAGCGCGGTGCATCCCGATATGCTCACGCGGACGTGTACGGCAAAGGTATTTGACAGTGAGGACGAGGCGATTACGGCGATTTACGGCGGTGAAATCAAAAAGGGCGATTGCGTGGTGATTCGGTATGAGGGACCCCGGGGCGGCCCCGGTATGCGGGAAATGCTTTCCCCCACTTCCGCGATTTGCGGCATGGGGTTGGACCGGGACGTGGCGTTATTGACGGATGGCAGATTCTCCGGCGCGACGCGCGGCGCGGCAATCGGGCATATCTCGCCTGAGGCGGCGGACGGCGGCAATATCGCGCTCCTGCAAACAGGGGATGTGATTGAAATCGACATACCGCACGGGACGCTGAACGCCGCGCTGACGGAGGACGCGTTGGCGAAGCGGCGCGAAACGTGGAAAAAAAAGGAACCGGCGGTGCGCGGCGGGTACCTCGCGCGGTACGCCAAGTTGGTATCGTCGGCGGCGCAAGGGGCGGTTTTGAAATAGATTTGAAGTAAATAATATCGTTAGGAGGAATGAAATGACCACGGAAGAGTTAATGAAAAAGTCAATATTGGAACTTAGAGTAATCGCGAAAGAAAACGGCGTAAAAAAATCGACGACATATAAAAAAGGGGAACTCATCAGTAAATTGCTCGAGGCACTCGAGGAGAAAAAAGAGGTTCCCGCGCAGAGGGCGGCAACTCCGCGCACTACGCAAAGGGCGGCCGCTTCGCGCACGACTGCTCAAAAAACGGCTACTACAAAAACTACGACCCCGCGCACGACAACGCGGCGTACTGCCGCAAAGCGGGAAACGCCCGCGCCAAGCGATGAAAATATCGCTTCAAGCCTTGCGGACGCGACCGCGCCGCCGCTTTCCGCGCCGCGCCTGCCGCGACGGAACACCACACAGCGGGAAACACCGGCGCAACCGAGCGCAACGCCCCGCGAAACGCCCGCGCCGCGTGAAAATTTTACCCCGCGTGAAAGTTTCACGCCGCGTGACACTATGCCGCGTGTACGCACCGACACGGTGGAAGTATCGGGTATTCTGGACGTATGCGAGGACGGCTTCGGCTTTGTGCGCTGTGAAAATTATCTTTC
>JAIRSR010000196.1 GCA_031255355.1 Clostridiales bacterium | reverse complement strand
TTCATAGTGGTGGTTTTCCCCGCGCCGTTCGGCCCGAGAAAGCCGAGGATTTCCCCCTGTTCCACCCGAAACGTCACATCATTTACAGCCGTTTTGCCGCCGTATTTTTTGGTAAGATTGGTGATTTCAATCAACTTTGATTCCTCCCCTTATAGTGAAACGTCCGCGATTTTAATACCAAGTTCCATAAGTTGCTTAGGGTCTACCGCGTCAGGCGCGTTGGTCATTACTTCCGAAGCGGTTTGCACTTTCGGGAACGCCATAACGTCGCGGATAGAATCACTGCCTGTCAGCAGCATAATCAGCCTGTCCAGTCCGTACGCCATGCCGCCGTGCGGCGGGGTGCCGTACTTGAACGCGTCCAGCAAATGCCCGAACCGCTCCCGCGCCGCCTCCTGCGTGAAGCCGAGCAAGGTAAACAGTTTCGTTTGCAAATCGCCGTCGTATATTCTGATACTGCCGCCGCCGAGTTCGCAGCCGTTTAAGATGACGTCATACGCCTTTGCCCGCGCTTTGAGCGGGTCTGTATCCAAATAGCCCAAATCCTCGTCCATAGGCGCGGTAAAGGGGTGGTGCTTGGCGGTATAACGCTTTTCCGCGTCGTCGTATTCCAACAGCGGGAACTCCGTCACCCACAGGAAGTTAAACTTACTGCTGTCAATCAAATCAAGCCGCCGCGCCAACTCCGACCGCAACGCGCCGAGCGCGTCGAACACAATAGCGTCTTTATCCGCGACAAACAGCACAACGTCGCCGATTTCGGCGTTCGCGCGTTTGAGGATAGCGTTTGTTTCGTCCTCCGTCAAAAATTTGGTTACGGGCGATTTGATTTCCCCCTCCGTTACGACGAACCACGCCAACCCCTTTGCGCGGTAAATTTTCACAAAATCCACCAACGCGTCCAAATCACGGCGCGAAAGTTTATCCGCCGCGCCCTTAACGTTAATCGCGCGGACGCTTCCGCCCGACGCGGCGACGTCGGCGAACACCTTAAAGCCGCACCCCGCCACAACATCGGTCATTTGAATCAACTCCAACCCAAAGCGGGTGTCCGGCTTGTCCGACCCGAACCGCTCCATCGCCTCTTGATAAGAAAGGCGCGGGAACGGCAACGGTATTTTCAAACCCAAGGTTTTTTCAAACATTTCCGCTAACATGCCCTCGTTGACGGCAATCACATCGTCCGTTTCCACAAAGGACATTTCAAGGTCTATCTGTGTAAACTCGGGCTGACGGTCCGCGCGGAGATCCTCGTCACGGAAGCAACGCGCGATTTGGAAGTACCTGTCCATACCCGAAAGCATCAACAGTTGCTTGTACTGCTGCGGCGATTGCGGCAAAGCGTAAAACGCGCCGTGGTGTACGCGGCTGGGAACCAGATAATCCCGCGCTCCCTCGGGAGTGCTTTTTGTCAACATCGGCGTTTCGATTTCAAGGAATCCATGGCTGTCAAAATAATCCCGCGCGATTTTACACGCCTTGTGCCGCAAAATCATATTTCTTTGCATATCGGGGCGGCGCAAGTCTAAGTAGCGGTACTTCAAGCGTACCTGCTCATTGGTATCTATGCCCTCCTCGATGTAAAACGGCGGCGTTTCCGCTTTGGAATAAATCACAAGGCGGGATACGACCACCTCTATTTCCCCCGTCTTAATGTTGGCGTTCACCGTTTCCGGCGCGCGCTCACGCACAACCCCCTCTGCGCCGATTACGTACTCGCCGCGTACGCTCTCCGCTAATTGAAACACGTCCGCGCCCGATTGCTCATTAAACACAATCTGCACAATCCCCGCGCGGTCACGCAAGTCGATGAAAATCACGCCGCCAAGGTCGCGGTTCCGCGCCGCCCAGCCCATAAGCGTCACCGTGCCGCCTACGTCGTTTTTGCTTACCTCCCCACAATAGTGTGTGCGTTTCAGTCCTGCCAATCCTTTTTGCATACTATGCTCTCCCATCCGCCGCTGACGGCAAAAAATTTTTTATAAAAGTTGCTTCAAGCCGGACGCGAAGCCGTCCAAATCTATCGGAACTTGCTCCCCCGTTGACATGCGCTTGACGTTGACGCGCCCCGCGCTCAACTCGTCCTCCCCGAGTACGGCGACGTATTTGGCGTTGATTTTATCCGCGTATTTCATCTGCGCCTTGACGCTTCGTTTCATCAAATCGCTCTCCGCGCGAATCCCCGCGCGGCGCAATTCATACGTCAGCCGCTGTGCCGTCCGCGCCGCCGCGTCCCCGACGGACGCGAGGTAAACCTCCGCGCCCTCAGGCTTTTCGGGCAAAAGGTTGTTGCGCTCCAACGTCATAATCAACCGTTCCAACCCCATGCCGAAGCCGATTCCCGGAGTGTCCGCGCCGCCCAGCCGCGCTACAAGATTGTTATAGCGGCCGCCGCCGCAAACGACCAGTTCTTCCGCTTTGATTTCAAACACCGTGGTGGTGTAATAATCCAAGCCGCGCACGATCGTGGGGTCAGTTTCAAACGCGATGCCCAAAGAGGATAGAATTTCCCGAACGCTATTGAAATGGGCTTCGCACGTGCCGCACTGTCCGTCGATGAGCATTGGCGCACCCTTGCCGATTTCCTTACAAACAGGGTTTTTGCAATCTATAATCCGCATCGGGTTCTTTTCCAGCCGCGCCAAGCAGGTTTGGCAAAGGCGGTCTGTATACTGCCCGAAGTAGGCGCGGAGTTTTTTGTTGTACTCCGTCCTGCACACGGGGCAGCCTACGCTGTTGATAAACAGTTTCAGCCCGTCCAGCCCAAGTGCGGCAAGAAGTTGCATGGCAAGGGAAATCGTTTCCGCGTCCGCTTCGGGCGACGACGCGCCGAACGTTTCCACGCCGAACTGATGAAATTCCCGCAACCTGCCCGCTTGCGGCTTTTCGTAGCGGTAGCACGACATCAAATAAAATAACTTGGCGGGCGCGGCTTCGGCGTACAGATTATTTTCCAAGTACGCGCGGACAACCCCCGCCGTCCCCTCCGGGCGCAGGGTGACGCTTCTGCCGCCCTTGTCCTCGAAGGTGTACATTTCCTTTTGCACAACGTCCGTGGTGTCACCGACGCCGCGCTCGTATAATTCAGTATGCTCAAACACGGGTACGCGGATTTCTTGGAACCCGAAACACGCGCAAAGCGCACGTATGGCGTCCTCCGCGTACCGCCATTTATAAACTTCGTTCGGCGGCACGTCCTTGGTGCCGCGCGGCGCTTTCGTCAGCATTGCGTCCACTCCCCGTAAAATAATTGGTCAGCGTTCCGATTCCGTCGGCGGCGACCTCAACCTTGTCGCCGATTTCCATTTTCCCGCACCCGCCGGGCGTTCCGGTGGAAATGATATCGCCCGGCAAAAGGGTCATGATTTTTGAAATTTCCTCCACCAAAAAATCGATCCCCCAAATTAACTGATCCGCGCTTGACTGCTGTTTGATTTCACCGTTCAGCAGTAACCGCAGCCCGAGTTTGTCCGGGTTCGCGTCCGTCGCGATGACCGGGCCGATCGGCGCGAACGTGTCAAAGGACTTTGCCCGGGTCCACTGCCCGTCTTGCGCCTGCAATTCCCGCGCCGTCACGTCGTTTAGGCAGGTATAGCCCAAGATATACTCCCGCGCTGACCCTTTCGGCACGGATTTTGCCGTTTTTTTGATTACGGCGGCGAACTCCGCTTCAAAATCCACCCTGTCCACGCCGTCGGGACAAATAATGCGTTCTCCGTGGGCGATTACCGCCGTGCTTGGCTTGAGAAACAGTTTCGGGAACGTGTCCGCAAAGTCGTTCATCTCTAACCGGTGCGCGTGGTAGTTCAAGCCGACGCATACGATTTTGGACGGCAGACAGGGCGGCAAAAGCGTTACCTCCTCCGCTTTGATTGCGGTATCCGTCACGCGGTATTCCGTGTAAATACCGCCGTCGATTATGTAAAACTCCCCGCCATCCGCCGCGCCGTAATAACTTTTATTTTGATAAAGAAATCTCGCTATTTTCAAGCGTTTCCCCCCCTACAATACGCCGTATGACTTCCCACACCTCGTCGCAGCCGTCACCCTTTTCAGAGGAAAATGGTATGACCTCCTCCGCGTCCAGCGTTTCCCGAATCAAATGCACGGCGGCCTCGCGCTGTGACGGCTTTAATTTGTCCTTTTTGGTCGCAATGACAATCGGCGCGAAGCCGTTGCTTTTAATCCAATCAAACATCACAATGTCGTCGGCGGACGGCTTATGCCGCATGTCCACCAACTGAAGCGTTTGGGCAAGGTTCTGCCGTTCGGAAAGATACGTGTGAACCATCACGCCCCAACGCGCCTTTTCCGCCTTGGACACCCGCGCGAAGCCGTAACCGGGCAAATCCACAAGGTTGAAAACGCCGTCGATGTCATAAAAATTTATTGTCGCCGTTTTGCCGGGGGACGCGCTGACCCGCGCGAGTGCCTTTCTGCCCAAAAGCCTGTTAATCAAAGAGGACTTCCCGACGTTCGACCGCCCCGCCAGCGCAATTTCGGGCAGGCGGTTCGCCGGGTACTGCGCGGGAGTCACCGCAGACACCATCAAACGGACGGTATTTAGGTTCATTGTCTAATCCCGTTCCACTCACTGATTGTTTCCGAAAAGCGCCGCAGGACGG
>JAIRSR010000162.1 GCA_031255355.1 Clostridiales bacterium | reverse complement strand
ACATCCTTTGGCTCATCAACGAACTTTGCGACGCGGGCGCGGAGGCAATCCAACTCAACGGTGAGCGCATTGTCGCGACGACCGAAATACGCTGTGCCGGCTCTACCGTCAGCGTCAACAACAACCGATACGCGGAACCCTTTGAAATCACCGCGATCGGTGATTCCGCGAACATGGAAAACGCGCTGTTGATGCGCGACGGCGTTTATGATACCCTGCGCGGCTACGGCATAGAAATCACCGTGAAAAAAGCCGGGAAAGTGACGGTCAACGCCTACCGGGGCAATATCGCCTTTAAGCACGCGATGCCTGTGCAGACTTCCGCAAAGGAGGTGCAATAGCGTGTTTATTCTTATAGCGTCACTATTGGCGGGGATCGTCCTCGGCCTGATGTCCCCGATTAACATTCCCGCGACCTTAACGCCGTATATCGCCATTTCCATCCTCGCGGGGTTGGATTCGGTATTCGGCGGCTTTACGGCGACGATTAACAACAACTTCAAAATGAAAGTGTTTCTGACGGGGTTTTTCGGCAACGCGCTCCTCGCCGCCGCGCTGACATTTATCGGAAAAATGCTCGACGTTGATATTTACCTCGCGGCGATTATCGTTTTCGGCACCAGATTGTTCCAGAATTTTGCCATAATTCGTCGGTTTGTGCTGAATAAATACCTGCCGGATTCCATACAAAAAAAATCTTAAATTTTTTTGCGTGATTTTCTTTACAAAACGGCGAAAGTCCTATATAATGTACTGTAAGTACTTTTACTTTATATCGGCGGCGAAAACCGAATGATACATAAGGGGGACAATTTTGTGATTGAATTTGAAATAGAGCACGAGCAAATCGCGCAGATCAAAGTCGTAGGCGTTGGCGGCGGCGGGAATAACGCGGTCAACCGCATGATTGAGGCGGGGCTGAAATCCATAGATTTTATTTCCATAAACACGGACAAGCAGGCGTTGAAAGGCACCAACGCGCAAACCGCTATCCAAATCGGCGAAAAACTGACGCGCGGGCTTGGCGCGGGCGCGGACCCGGAAATCGGCAAAAAGGCGGCGGAGGAAAGCCGCGACGACATCGCCCAAGCAATTCGCGGCGCGGATATGGTCTTTGTCACCGCGGGAATGGGCGGCGGGACGGGTACGGGCGCCGCGCCGATCGTGGCGGGGGTCGCGAAAGAACTCGGGATCCTCACCGTCGCGATTGTCACCAAGCCCTTTACCTTTGAGGGCAGGAAGCGTATGCTGCAAGCGGAAAAAGGCATCGCGGAACTCAAGGACGCTTCCGACGCGCTGGTCGTCATACCGAACGACAAACTGTTAGAGGACGATTTAGGCGTAATCGACGCGTTCAAACTTGCCGACGACGTGCTAAAGCACGGTGTGCAAGGCATTTCCGAACTGATTGTAGTGCCGGGGCTGATCAACCTTGACTTCGCCGACGTAAAGCGCGTGATGAAAAACACGGGCTACGCGCATATGGGCGTGGGCAGGGCAAGCGGCAAGAACCGCGCGGAGGAAGCCACGCGCATGGCAATCAACAGTCCGTTGCTTGAAACGTCTATTGAGGGGGCAAAGGGCATATTGCTCAACATCTCGGGCGGCGCGGCAATGGGTATGCTGGAAATCGGCAGAGCAAGCGAAATCGTGCAAGAACTCGCGGATATTGATGCGGAATTTATTTTCGGCGCGTCAATCAAAGAGGAACTCGGCGACGAAATTGAAATCACCGTTGTCGCTACGGGCTTCGACAACGACAACGCCGCCGCCTTTAAGCCGATCGAGAACTTCGCGAAAGACGGCGCGGAGGGGCAAACGCCGATGGAGCGGTTGTTTCACGATGACGATATAGACGTACCGCCGTTTTTAAGAAAATAAATTGCAGGCATAACGCTCACGCGGGAAGCGCGGGAGGTTATGCTTGTTTTTTATTCGACCCGTCCGCTCACCCGGCGCGGCGGCGAAAACGGTATTTTTTCCACTCGCGCGAGGGTTTTAGGATAGGTCTGTGATCTAATTATTATTTCTAAGGGGTGTGTTTACCGTGCAAAGTGACGAAACGCAAGTGATCCGCGATTTGGCGAAGCGGTACATGGAAGTCGCGGCTTCGGAGGAGAATGCGAAAAAGAGGAATTTGTGGAAAGGAATCAACCAACTCACGCCGGAGCGTCCCGCCGTGCTGGTGGAGGAACTGCCGTGGCACGAAATGGGGGACGCGGACGCGCTGACCCCCGTGTCGGCTGATGCGGACATTCGGAAGTTGGAGTTGTTTTTGCGGCGCGGCTTGTTCCGTGCGGAACATATTCACGACGATTACGTGTTCCTGCCGTACTACCGCTGTGTCAAGACGGTGGAACACGCGGGTTTCGGTATCGCGGTGCAGGAGGAAACCTTAGACCAAGGGGACGATAACAATATCGTTTCACACCACTATAACAGTCAGATTAACTCTGAAGAGGATTTAGAAAAAATTAAAATGCCGCAAGCAAAGTATAACGAGGCGGCGACCATGAAAACGTTTGAAAAGTTATCCGAAGTGTTAGGCGATGCTATGCCGGTGCGCGTCACGGGCGACAATCTGGCGTTTCAAATTTGGGACTGGCTCGCCCGGATTATGAGCCCGGATCAAATTCTTTTGGATATGGCAATGCGGCCGGAGTTAATGCACGGTCTGATCGCGCGGGCGGCGGAGGCGTACAGGCAACGGTTGCGCCAATACAACGAACAGCGGCTGATTGACAAGGATTTTGACCGGGTGCATTGTTCCTTTATCTTTAACGACGAGTTGAACGGCGCGGAGGATATATCGCAAAATACTTGGACTTACGGCACGGCGCAGTTGTTCGGCAGTGTAAGCCCCGCGATGCACAAGGAGTTTGAGTTTGACTACGTTAAGGATTTATACGCCGAATTTGGGCTTACCATGTACGGCTGCTGTGAACCGCTGCACGACAGAATGGAACTGCTTTTTGACGCGATTCCGAACCTGCGCAAAATCTCGCTTAGTCCGTGGTGCGATATTGAAATCGCGTCTATGAAAATGGGGAAAAATTACGTCGGCTCCGTAAAACCCAACCCCGCAAGCGTGGAGTGTGTTTCGGTGGATTGGGACGAAGTGCGGCGCGACCTCACCCTAAAGCGGGATGTCTGCGCGGGCAACGGCACCCCCGCCGAGTTTATATTGAAAGACATCAGCACGGTGCACCGCGACCCCGCGCGTCTGACCAAGTGGGCGAATTTAGCGTCGGAACTCGTCAGGGCGTAACGGAAAGGTCTGTATAAGCAAAACGGCGGCGTGATTGCGCCGCCGTTTTGCTTTAAGCATACCCCGGTATGGTTATTGAAAATACTTCGTGTACAGCGTAACCAATGCCGTACCGTTACTGCCGTCCGAGATAACGTAATCGATAAAAAGACCGTTACTGTCGTCCGCGACCAACATCGGCAAATGCAGCGCGGTATAGAGCAGTTCCGCGGCCTCACCCCGCGTAAGATTCGCCGTTCGTTTGGGTATGGCACGCACGGTGAGCGAGGGCAAATGCGTCACCGCCGCCGAATAATACGCCGCAGGAGTGGTTTCAATCCCCACCATAACTGCGTACCCCATCGCGTCCATAAGCATTTTCACAAACGCCTCCCGCGTCACGGGCGCGTCCGGTTGGAACTCCGTATCGCTCACGCCTTGCATAATTCCGTGTTGATTGCAATAGCCAATGTATCCGTACCCCCACCGTTCCGCGCTTACGTCGTCAAAAGGGAGCGCGTCGTAAATTGCTTCGCCGCCTTGCGCAAGGGTAATGATTTTCGCAATCTCTTCCCTTGTGATCAAATCGTCGGGGCGAAAATTGCCGTCGTAGCCGGAGAGGATTCCAATCTCAGAAGCCGCCGTAACCGCTTCCTCTAACGGCGATGCGGTAAGGTCTTGGAACCCCGCCGCGAAGCCGTTCGCGCACAAACAACACACCAGCAAAATTGTGGAAATCACTTGTTTCAGTCGGAACATTTTTAACATTTGCAATACACTCCTTTTGATGTTTTTAGCGTAAATTTCAACGCCCGGAAGAATGGTCGCTTTTTTTAGTATATCACATATGAAAGGTTTGTCAAGCGAATTTGCGCCAAACCCCTATTCCTAAAGGGATTTTCCCCTTGCGTCACGATTGCGCCGTAAAAATCCGCGCGGAATTTCACAAGGGCAATATGCGCAAAGCCTATTGAAATATTTTTCGTTTAATGCTATGATAGAGGTATAGCGGTTTGACCGTGCGGCGGCTGCCGTAATAGTCTAACACACGGGGAACCAAGGCACGAGCGGAACAGCGAAAGGGGCAGGTAACATTGAACGACAGCGACTTGATCGCAAGAGCGAAAAACGGAGATACCGCCGCGTTTGAAACGCTTATTGAAGCATATCAGTCAAAGGTGTATAACCTTGCGTACAAAATGCTGTACAACCGCGAGGACGCCGCCGACGCGGCACAGGACGCGCTGATTAAGATTTACAAAAGCCTCGGCGCGTTTCAAGGGAAAAGCAAATTTTCCACCTGGGTATACCGTCTGACGTATAACATCTGTATCGACGCGCTTCGCCGACGGCGGACGGAAACAATTCCGATAGACGACGCGCTTGCGGACGGCGGGGCAAACCCGGCGGGCGAAGCGGAACGGCGCGAGCGGGTGCGGGAAATCTACCGCGCCATAAGCGGTCTGTCGCCCGACCACAGGGCTGCCGTCGTTTTGCGCGATATTGACGGACATTCCTATGACGAAATCGCGGAAATTTTAGACTGCTCTGTCGGAACGGTAAAATCCCGCATCAGCAGGGCGCGGGACAGGCTAAAAGAAATATTATACGAATATTCGGAACAAAACGGCGGCGGCAATCGTCAAAAGAATCAGAAAGGGGGGATGCGCAATGAAATTCACCTGTGAGGAAGCGCGGGAAAAATTATCCGAATACATAGACGAAATCGCCAACGGCGAGGAACAAGCCGCGCTGCAAGCGCATATCAGCACCTGCGGGGACTGCGCGGATACGTGTGACGGTCTGCGCACTTTGATTCGCGAATTAAATACATTGCCGCCCGAACCGCTACCGCCGGGGTTTCAAGCAAACTTCCGCAAACGCCTGTCAGAGGAGGCAAAGCCGCCGCGCCGGTTCAGCGTTTCACGCCGTTGGCGCGGGTATTCCGCTTTGGCGGCGGGGCTGTTGTTCCTTGTTCTAATCCGCGCCGGATATTACAACAACTTTCACCCGGTGAAAACGGCGTATGTGGACGACGCGGCGTTGGAAATCGCAAAAGCGGACAATGCCGCCGCCGTACCGAAAACAGCGGATTCCACGCCGGAGGAAACGATACCTGAGGAAACTGTACCGGCGGAAGCCGCAAGGAACTTCGTGCGGAGGGAACAACATTACACCGAGGAGAGAACTCCGTCGGAAGTCCCGCCCGAAGCAGACGCGCTTACCGCGCCTGTACCGTCGGAAAGTGACACCGTTCCGTTGGATAGTGACACCGTTCCGTTGGATAGTGACACCGTTCCGTTGGATA
>JAIRSR010000149.1 GCA_031255355.1 Clostridiales bacterium | reverse complement strand
TTCGCGAATGGTCGCGGAAAAAAGATAGGTATCTTGCAGTACCATGCCGAGGTTGCGCCGCAACGATTCACGGTCTAACCCCCGAATGTCCTTGCCGTCGATCAAAATCGCGCCGCCGTCCACGTCGTAGAACCGCGTCAGCAGGTTGACTACCGTTGTTTTCCCCGCGCCCGTCGGCCCGACCAGCGCAACCGTACTGCCCGCTTCGGCGTGAATCGTCACGTTTTTCAGCACACTTTCCCCCGCCTTATAGCCGAAAGTCACGCCGCGAAAGTCAACGCCGCCTTTCACGCTATCCCGCGTCACCGCTTCGCCCCCGGGCGGCTCCGGCGTTTCGTCTATCACCTCGAACACGCGCTCCGCGCCCGCTACGGCGGATTGCAACGTGTTGAACAGCCCCGCGACGTCATTGATCGGGCGGGAAAATTGCTTGGAATAGGTCAGCATATTAGAAATTTTGCCTATCGTAAGCCCGCCGCCGCCTTTGATAAACAGCCACGCGCCAATCAACGCAATCAGCGCGAAGCCTAAGTTGTTGAGGGCGTTCATCAGCGGCATAATCACGCCGGAAAATAATTGCGCCTTAAAACCCGCGGTTTTCAACGCCTCGTTTTTGCTCTTGAATTGTTCAATGATAATGCGTTCCCGCCCGAACACTTTCACCACTTTTTGACCGCTCACGGTTTCCTCTATAATACCGTTCAACTCCCCCAAAGCCGCTTGCTGCCCCGCGAAATACGCGCGTGTGCGCTTTGCGATAAACTTGGTGAGAAAGACGCTCACCGGGATAATAATCAAGGAAACCAGCGTCAGCGCGGGACTGATCATCAGCATCGCGACCAGCGTAGCGGCGACGGTGAGTACGCTTGACACAAGTTGAATCAACGCTTGGTTGAGCGTTTGGCTCACGTTATCCACGTCGTTGGCAAGGCGGCTCATCAGTTCGCCGTGGGTATGCGCGTCGTAGTACCGCACCGGAAGCGTTTGCATGGTGTTGAACAAATCGCGGCGGATATTCTGCACGGAACGCTGCGCAATCGCCGTCATAAAGTACATTTGAAGCCACGCGGAGAGTGCCGCCGCCGCGTATACCCCGATGAGCGCGACGGAAAATTTCGCCAACCCCGCAACGTCAAACTTCATAATATAGCGGTCAATCGCCGTCCCGATGAGCATGGTGCCTGTGACGGCAGCCGCCGTGTTGATGATTACCATAACCGTCACGACGGCAAGCGGCAGTTTTTGCCGCCCGATATAGGACCAAATTCTTTTGAGCGTTCCCTTTGTGTTTTTGGCTTTCGCCGACGGCATATGGCCGCCGCGCATCCCCGGCCTCATTGACGGCTGTGGCGGCATTACAACCCCTCCGTTCCCAACTGTGATTTGTAAATGTCTAAATAAATGCCGTTTCGCGCGATCAGTTCGCTATGCGTCCCTTGCTCCGCGATGCGTCCGTCTTTGAGCACGAGAATCCTATCCGCGTCCAACGCGGCGCTGATTCTCTGGGCGATAATCACGCAAGTACAGCCTGTTAATTTTTCCCGAAATTCCCTTTGGATTTCCGCTTCCGTCATCACGTCCACCGCGCTGGTGCTGTCGTCCAAAATCAAAATTCGCGGCTTTTTGAGAATCGCCCGCGCGATTGCGACGCGCTGACGCTGTCCCCCCGATAAGCCTACGCCGCGCTGTCCCACAACAGTGCCGTAGCCGTCGGGCAGTGTGTTCAAAAATTCGTCCGCGCGGGCGATTCCCGCCGCCGCGCAGACCTCTTGTTCCTCCGCGTCCGGCTTGCCCCATTTGATATTTTCCTCAACCGTGCCGCGAAACAGCACGGTATCCTGCAAAACCACGCCGACGGCGGCGCGGAGGGTATCCACGTCGTAATCCCGCACGTCCACGCCGTCTACCAGGACTTGTCCCTCCGATACGTCGTAAAGGCGCGGAATCAGGCTCACCAGCGTCGTCTTGCCGGAGCCTGTTTCGCCGAGAATCGCCACCGTTTCGCCCGGCTGTATCGTCAAATTGATGTTTTTCAGTTCCGGCTCTTTTTCCGCAACGTTATACCGAAAGGAAACGTCGCGAAATTCAATCAGTCCCGTTTGCACGGGTACCGTCACCGGGGCGGCGGGGAGTTTGAAGTCACTTTCGCTGTCCAAAACCTCGTTAATCCGCACGGTAGACGCTTGCGCCCGCGAGATGAAAACGAACATAAACGCAAGCATCATAAACGCGAACAAGATTTGCGCCGCGTAGTTGATAAACGCGATAATCTTTCCGACTTCCAAGTCCCCCGCGTCCGCGAGGAAGCCGCCATACCACAGGATTCCCACGATCGTCAGATTCATCACAATGACCATGACGGGCATGACGGCGGCAATGACCCGCCCCGCCTTGATTCCCGTCGCGGCGTATGCCTCGTTTTCCGTTTCAAAACGCTGTTTTTCGTAGTCCGAACGCACAAACGCCTTGACGACGCGAACGCCGCTTAGATTCTCTCGCATGACGGCGTTTACACGGTCTAATTTTTCCTGCACCGTCTTGAAAAGCGGGAAACTCTTGCGCAAAATCAAGTACATCAACGCCATAAGGGTCGGAATCGCGGCGGCGAGAATCACGGACATGCGCAAATTCAGCCGCGCCGCCATGATGATGCCGCCAATGCTCAGCATGGGCGCGCGGGACATCATGCGAAGCCCCATAATCACTAACTGCTGTACCTGCGTTACATCGTTCGTCAGGCGCGTAATCAAAGACGCGGGCTGGAACCTGTCAACATCGGCGAAACTAAAGGCTTGCACCTTTTCAAACAGGACGTTGCGCAACTCCGTACCCACGCCCTGCGCCGCCTTTGCCGAAAAATAGACGCACCCCAAGCCCCCCGCCGACATGAACAGCGCGACGGCAATCATTTTCGCGCCCGTTACCGCGACGTAACGCATATCGCCCGTCGCGATGCCTATATCGACGATATTCCCCATAAGACGCGGCTGTTGGAGTTCCAGCAGCACCTCGAGGAACATGCAAAGCGGCGCCGCGACTGCGTATTTTATGTAGGGCTTTAGGTACCGGAATAGTTTGACCACGCGTTCTCCCTCCCGAAGTTGACGGATTTCTGTTGAAAATAACTTAAAATAAAATAGTATCCAAAGTAGGATTTCAATGTTTTCATGCGGGATTCTCCCTGCGACAAAGTGCTAACGGCAAGTTGATGTTCGTACCCGCAAACCTTTGCCAAGGTAGGAGTCCAATGATTTTCATGCGGGCAACGCCCGCATGAAAAAAAGTTAGCCCGCCGACAATGAGCAGACTAACTAATTGTAGCATTGTCATACAAAAATGTCAAGAATTATTCGCCCGATTCACACTTCCTACACGCTCCTACACGAGATACAAATGCGGTGTTCGCCGCCGTGCGGAGGGGTCGCGGCCGGGCGTAATTACTTTCCCAATTCCGCAGCGCACTTCGGACAAACTTTCTTATCCTTAAAGGTCAAAACATCTTTCGCGCTGCCGCAAAAAACGCAGGCAGGTTCGTACTTGGAAAGAATGATTTGCTGTCCGTTCACCGAAATTTCAAGCGCGTCTTTAATGTCAATGCCCAAGGTTCTTCTAAGTTCAATCGGAAGTACAATTCTGCCCAACTCGTCAACCTTTCTTACTATCCCTGTCGATTTCATGTTTTCACTCCTTAATAATTTTTGCTTCGACATTATTCTACCACGATTTCCAAAATAAGTCAATGCGCAAAAACGCGTTTTTGTATTTCTGTAATCAAATTTTAATATTTGTCATATGCTTTTCATAGAGCGGTGTTTCTTGGCGGGATTGCCGAGGAGCCCGTCTAAAATCCACGCAACATGCCATCCGCGATGAGATTTTAGGCAGACTCTAAAAAAACGCCGCAGGGGGGGATTTGTTCCGTGATCAACTACATCTGGGGCGGGTTGATGCTCCTATCCCTTGTCACCGCGTTTTTCACCGGACGGTTAGAGGCGGTGTCCAACGCCGCCGCGCGGGGCGCATCGGAGGCGGTGACGCTGTCGCTGTCGCTGTTGGGGGTCGTGTGCTTTTGGACGGGCATGATGAACGTCGCCCGGGAAAGCGGATTGGTCGCGGTATTCGCCCGCGCCGTGCGTCCTCTGACAAAACTGCTGTTCCCCCGGTTGCCGCGCGACAGTGAGGCACTCGACGCGATTGTCATGAACATCGCCGCCAATGTATTAGGCATGTCCAACGCCGCCACGCCCTTTGGACTAAAGGCAATGCGGGCGTTGAACAAGCGCGGCGGCGGTTCCGCAACCGCCAGCCACGAGATGTGTATGTTCGCGGTGCTCAACAGCGCGTCGCTTCAGTTGGTGCCGACTACCGTAATTGCGCTGCGCCAGGGGGCGCGGCATCCGTTTGAAATTATTATTCCCGTTTGGATTGTCAGCGCGGTTTCCGTCGCCGTCGGCGCGGCGGCGGCAAAGTTGTTCGCTGCGGCTTCCGAACGGTAGGAGATTGGAACTCATGGAATTTATATCAGCCGCAATCATACCGCTTATGCTTGTTTTAATCATCGGCATGGGGGCAATTAAAAAGGTCGGGGTGTTCGACTGCTTTATCGGCGGGGCAAGGGACGGCTTGGAAACCGCCGTGCGGATTTTGCCGTCACTGATTGCTCTTTTGACCGCGATTACGATGTTTCAAGCGTCGGGGGCGTTGGATTTTATCGTTTCCGCGCTTGCGCCGCCGCTTGCGCTGATCGGGTTCCCGAAAGAGGCCGCGCCGCTTGCTTTGATGCGTCCCGTTTCGGGCAGCGGCGCGTTAGCGATTGTCAAAGACCTGCTCACCCGCTACGGCGCGGACTCGTGGATCGGCAGAACCGCCTCTGTCATGATGGGTTCGACGGAAACGACCTTTTACACCCTCGCGGTATACTTCGGCTGTGTGCATATAAAGGACACCCGCTACACCGTAAAGGCGGCGCTGCTTGCCGACCTTTCAGGAATGTTGGCGAGTGTCTATGTCGTCAAATTATTTTTCTATTGATGTCGGTTGATGTACTGATGTACGTTATGCCGTTTTTGTACGGCGGCTTGCCTGTTGTGCCGGTGGTCAGCAGTCGCGGTCGCAGTCGTTACTGAACAGCCCGCATCCGTCGTTGCTCAAACCGCAAAGGATTACAATCGCGATAATAATCCAAATCCAATCGTTATGCCCTCCGAAAAAACCTCCGCTACGGTATCCCATGAAAGACCCTCCTTTTTTAGTATTTGTTACATACTATGCGGGAGGCTTCCTATATGTGCCAGCATGTCAAAACAATGTAGTTTGCTGTGTCTTGCCGTCCTCGTCCCGCAAAAAGCAGCCGACGGCGGGAAGATTGCGCGTTTTGTAGTAATTCGCGTCCGCGAACCGCACCTCGTCCATCCGCTTCACATCGGCAAGCACTGCGGATTTTTTCAGCGTCATGACGTTCACGCCTTGGGAATCCCGCGTGGATTTCAGCGCGATTCCGGCGGTGTTAAATACCAGAACTTTGTCAATGCTCGATACCGCCGCCAAATCCGCTTCCTCCGTGAAGTGGAACAGTTTGACCAGCCGCGACGCGCCGCTGTAGGCGTTCGCTAACCTTTTGCGGTTCAACTTGGTCGCGTAGCCGCCAACATCCACCTTTGCCATTTTGCCGTTTTCAAAACAGAACAGCATATAGCCCTTGTAGTCCGTCGTTACGGCGATTCCCAACACCCGCTCGCCGTCGTCCATGCCGAGCGTGTTCGGCAGGTATTCCCCTAATTGGCTTGCCTTGCAATCGTTCAATTCATAGGTTTTCGCCTTGTACACCGCGCATTTGTCGGTAAACACAAGCACCTCTGATTTATTCGTCGTGTCAAATTCCTGCACAATCTCATCATTGTCTTTGAGTTTATGCTCCGACGCGGCGCGCAGTGAAACATGGGATACCTTTTTCAAATAGCCGTCCCGGGTCAAAAACAGTTTCAAATTATAATCGTCTATAAACTGCTCCTCTACGTATTCCTCCACCTCGTCGGGGGAAATCACCGCCGTGCGCCGCGCCGCGCCGTACTTTTTCGCCACCTCGCGCAGTTGCTTGGAAATCAACGCCTTGATTTTTTCCTCGTCGCCCAGCGTCGCCCGCAGCGCGGCAATGTCGTCGATGAGTTCCTCGATATCCCGCGTCCGCTTCAAAATATATTCCTGATTGATGTTCCGCAATTTGATTTCCGCGATATATTCCGCTTGCACGTCGTCAATATCGAAGCCGCTCATCAAGTTCGGCACTACTTGCGCTTCCAACTCCGTTTCCCGAATAATGCGGATTGCCTTGTCAATATCGAGCAGGATTTTTTCCAACCCCAACAGCAAATGGAGCCTGTCGCTTTTTTTCTTGACGTCAAAGGCAAGGCGGCGTTTGAGGCACGTCATACGGAACTTCGTCCACTCCCGCAGAATTTCGGCAATGCCCATAACGCGCGGCGTGTTGTCCGCGAGGATATTAAAATTACAGCCGAAAGAATCCATCAGCG
>JAIRSR010000134.1 GCA_031255355.1 Clostridiales bacterium | reverse complement strand
TTAACGGTGTTGGAAAACGTCGAACTTCCGTTGATTTACATGGGGATTTTGCGGCACGAACGCCGCGCTCTTGCCCGAAACGCGCTGGAGCGGGTCGGGCTGTCGGGCAGAGAGGGGTACAGACCTAATCAACTTTCGGGAGGGCAGCAACAGCGCGTAGCGATTGCCCGCGCACTTGCGAACCGTCCTCCTTTGATTCTCGCCGACGAGCCGACCGGTGCGCTCGATAGTAAAACCGGGTTGGAAATCATGGGAATGTTAAAGGATATTCACCAAGAGGGCAACACCATTGTACTCATCACGCACGATAAGGAAATCGCGCGGAACGCGGGGCGCATGATTAGTATTCACGACGGAAAAATCGCTTCGGATTGCGAGGTGGCGACGGCATGAATATTTCACAGGCAATCAAGATGTCACTGCAAAGCATCGCGGGGAACAAAATGCGCTCTTTTCTCACCATGCTGGGGATCATTATCGGCGTCGCCGCCGTGATTATCATGGTCAGTCTGGTACAGGGCGCGACGGGCAACATCAAGGCGCAAATGGAAAGTATGGGTACCAATATGATTTCCGTCATGTTCACCGGCAGGAACACCACCCGCAACCTTGACATGGCGGATATGCAAAAACTCGTCGATGATAACCCGAACTTCTTCAACTCCGTCGCGCCGTCCATTACGGGCAACCCGACGGTTAAGGTAGGCACGGTGAACGAAACGACCAGCCTGATCGGTACCAATCAGCATTACGCGTCGATTAACAACGCGGAGGTGGAAACAGGCAGGTTTTTGAGCGAGCAGGAGTGCGCGGAACGCAAAAAAACCGTTGTTATCGGGAAGTACATAGCGAATCACTATTTTGAGGGGGAAAACCCCATAGGGCAGACGATGAAAGTCGGCGGGCAGATGTTTACCGTAATCGGCGTGTTAAAGGCAAAGACCACAAACATAACGCAAGGTTCGCCGGACGACAGAATCATCATACCGTACAGTACGGCACAGCGACTGTTGCGGAACGCGGTAATCAGAAGTTTTTCCTTTCAAGCGGCAAGCGCGGAGGTGTCTAAAGACGCTTCGGAAAAATTAGAGGAACTTTTGCTGAAACTGCTGAAAAACGAGGACGCTTACCGGGTCATGAATCAAGCGGAAATACTGGAGCAAATGGATACTGTTATGGGGACACTGTCGCTGATGCTCGGCGGAATCGCGGGAATATCGCTTTTGGTCGGCGGGATCGGGATTATGAACATCATGTTGGTTTCGGTTACGGAGCGCACGCGTGAAATCGGCATACGAAAGGCAATCGGCGCGCGGCGCGGCAGTATTATGACGCAATTTTTAATAGAATCTATCGTGGTGAGTTGCTTCGGCGGGCTAATCGGCATATTGATCGGAATCGGCGGTGCGCATATTTTGGGTACCGCGATCGAGGTGGACGCAAGCCCGACGGTCGGTGTTATGACGCTTGCGGCGGGATTCTCTGCGGGAATCGGTGTGTTTTTCGGTTGGTATCCCGCGAACAAAGCGTCCAAACTGAACCCTATCGAGGCGTTGCGGTTTGAGTAGACAGTTTACAATAATTCTAAGAGGTGAGCAGGTTATGATAAAAAAAATAACGGCGGTCATTACCGCCTTGGCGATTTTGGCTTCGCTGACGGCGTTCGCGTCCTTTTATGACGTGGACGAAAACGGCATATACGCGCAGTCCGTCGAGCGGTTGGTGCGCTACGGTGTGCTAAGCGGCAAGGGCGACGGGTATTTCGACCCGGACGCGGGACTGACACGCGCGGAACTTGCGAAAATCGCGACGGTAATCGCCGGGTTGGACAGCCTTGCGGCGGCGAATACGGGCACCAGCCTGTACTCTGATATGCCGGGCAGTCATTGGGCAAGCGGGTATGTCAATGTCGCGGCGAAAAATCAGTTGATCCTGGGCTACCCCGACGGCACCTACGCACCGGAGAAAAGTCTGACTTTTGCGGAGTCCGTCACCGTCCTCCTCCGTCTGCTCGGCTATACCGCAGAGGATTTGGGCGACAATTGGCCCTCCGCGTACACCGCGAAAGCGGCGGAACTCGGCATGACTTCGGGCATGCGTTACGGCGACTATGACTTGATTTCCCGCGCGGATATGGCGCTTGCGGCGGATCGCGCCCTGCTCACCGACATGGACAAAAACGACGGCGAGGCGGGTAAAAAATTGATACAGCGTATGGATTACACCATCACCGATTGTATCATACTCGCCACAAGCAAGGAAAGTAAAAACCTGCTTTCGGACGAGGTAAGCACCACCGCCGGGACGTATCAAAAAACGGACGACAGCGTAGATCAATACGTGACGCGGCGGGTGAAGTTGGTGCTGAACCGGGACGGCAAAGTGGTGAACGTAATGCCGATTGCGCAAACCGGCGGGGAGGTCGTGATCCAAGGCGTAATCGGCACGGAAATTGTCTACGCCGCCAACGGGGTCAACGGGTCTATGAAGTTGGACGATACCTCTATCGTGTATCATCAAGGGGCGAAAAAGACGCTGTCCGACATTAAAGGCATTATGGAAACAGGTATGACAATGGCGGTTTATTTTTCCGCGAACGGCAGTTATGATTACTCCGTCGTTAAGGATTTTGATATGCTCGGCCCGGTGGTGGTCACGGCGGATTTCACAGGCGGCGAAACGTCCGTAGGCGGTTACGCGCTCAATAGCGGCGGTCTGCGCGTCATTCGCGACGGCTATGGGGCGCAACTCTCTGAAATTAAGGCGTTTGACGTGGTGTATTATAACACGGCTTCCAATATACTGTACGCCTACTGTGACAAGGTGGCGGGGGTATATGAAAAGGCGTACCCGAACAAGGCGGGCGTTACCAAAATCACCCTTTCGGGCGTGGAATACGAGTTGGAATCTCAGGACGCGGTGCAACTGTTCGGGGAGTACCCGGGCGCGTACAAAATCAACGATTACATGACGATTCTGTTGGGCAGGGACGGCAAGGTCGCGGGGGCGGTCAACATGAACGCCGCAGACCTCACCGCCTACGGCGTGATTCTTTCGTGCGGGGAGCGGATTAGCGAGGAAGAGGAAACCAAAGGCACCAAGGAAAATTTTGTCAATGTGTTTACCGTGTCCGGCACGGAGCAGGAGTTTAAGACGGATAAGGACTATACCGCATACCGTGGGCGCGTAATCAAATATCAGTTCAGCGGCGGCTTGATGATTCCGCAATTTGTTACACCGCGAAGGATCAGCGGCAAGGTGGACGCGCAAGGTGGCGCGATTGGCGATTACCGTCTGACGGACGGCGCGGTGGTGGTCGATTTAAGTTATATCCCGGAG
>JAIRSR010000253.1 GCA_031255355.1 Clostridiales bacterium | reverse complement strand
GATGATGTCCGCCCGCACACTTGCGGCGTTTTCGGCGGTAATTTGATTTTCAAGCGCGGCGGGAATCAGAACTTCGCAATCGCAGGCAATCAAATCATCGTTAGATATATGCCGAACGTCCGCGCCGCAGTATTCGGCAATGCGTCCGCCTGCCCGCACATATTCTATAATTTCCCCCGCGTTTAAGCCGCTATCGCAAAATACGCCGCCCGAAACGTCGCTTAGCGCGACGATTTTACAGCCCTCGTTTTCAAGCAGCCGCGCGGCGGTTCCACCCACGTTGCCTGCACCCTGAATCGCGACGCGCGTCCCCGCGACAGGCTTGTTCAGGCGGTGCAGTATTTCCTTTGTCATCATTGAAACACCGCGCCCTGTCGCTTCTTTTCTGCCCAGCGAACCGCCGACGCCTATCGGCTTGCCTGTCACGACGCCCGGCACGGTATAGCCCTTGAACGCGCTGTATGTATCCATAATCCAACCCATAATTTCCTCATTCGTGTTGACGTCAGGGGCGGGAATGTCGCTTTCGGGCCCGATAATCGGCAGGATCATTCCCGTGTACCTGCGTGTAAGCCGTTGCAGTTCGGCTTTAGAGAGCTGGGACGGCTCGACGCGGATCGCGCCTTTCGCGCCGCCGTACGGAATGTTCACCACGGCGCATTTCAGCGTCATCCAAGCGGAGAGTGCCTTGACCTCGTCCAAATTGACATCGGGGTGATAGCGCAGCCCGCCCTTGCACGGCCCACGGACGCTTGAGTGCTGAACGCGGTAGCCCTCGAACACCTTTAGCGTACCGTCATCCATTTCGACGGGCAGCGAAACCTTTAGTTCGCGCTCGGGATACCGAAAGGTGACGTAATCCCGCTCGGGCATTTCCAGCCGCGCCGCCGCAGTGTCGAGCACCTCAAGCATATTTTCGTATGGATTGTATTCCTTTTTCATTTTTGCACCATCCTTTGCATTTTGAAATCAGTATACGCCCGGCGCGGCGCGAAATCAACGTCCAATAATCAAAACGAGAGGGAAAAAACTATAGAAACGCTCCATTTGACTTATTGTACCTGTGGTTTAGGATAATTCCCCTTGTGCTTGGTATTGAAGTTTGATATGCTTGTGTTATCTGTAAAATAGGTAAAAAAGGGGGGATAATAATGAACGTATTGATTATGACTGATTTGGAGGGAATCAGCGGCGTAGATACCATTGAAAAGGTTATGGACGTTGGGACGGCGGGACATCGTTTCGCCTGTGAGCGGCTTATGGCAGATGTAAACGCGGCCGTGGACGGCGCAATCGCGGGCGGTGCGGAGACGGTGTACGTCATCGACGGACATGGGTCGGCAAACAGTTTCATTGACGCGCTGCTCGACCGCCGCGCGGTGAAAACGCCGCGCTTGAATGACGCGGTCGCGGCGGGTAAAATCCAAGCGTATCTACAGGTGGGGGCACACGCGATGCCGGGGACGCAGGACGGATTTTTAGACCATGTGCAAAGTTCCGCGCGTTGGTTTGAGTACACCATAAACGGTGAGCGATACGGCGAAATAGCGCAAGGCGCGTTGTTTACAGGCGCGTTCGGTATTCCGTGCGTTATGGTAAGCGGCGACGAGGCGGCTTGCGACGAGGCCAAGCGCATCCTTGGCGGGCAGATCGCCACGGCAAGTGTAAAAAAGGGACTGCGCCGTAATTTTGCGGCTCTTGTACCGCTGGGCGAAGCGGAGTCGCACATCCGCGAGGCGGCGCGTGACGGCGTTTCGCGGGCAACGCAAATGCCGCCGTTCACGCTGCCGCTGCCGCTTACCATTCGTTTGACGCTTATGCGCACTGACTATTGTGATGAGGTCATCGACCGCCGTCCGTATGCGCGGCGGCTTGACGCGAGGACGGTAGAACGTACGGTTGACCGTATCGAATCATACGACGATTTATTATTTTAGAATAGACCTGTCCGCTCACCCGGCGTGGACGGACAGGTCCAATAAGGAGATTGCGAGTTTATGAATATCGCGTTTGCGGGTTTTCGGCACTACCACATTTTCACGCTGTACGATATGGCGGCGGCGCACGGCGGGTTCACCGTGACGGGCGGCTTCGAGGAGGACGGAGAAGCGCGGCGGCAAGCGGCGCAGACAAGAGAGGTTAATTTTAAGTATCCCTCATACGAGGCACTTTTATCCGACGACAGCGTCGAGGCGGTGGCACTCGGCGATTGTTACGGCAATCGCGGCGGGCAAGCGGTTTTGGCACTTCGGGCGGGCAAGCACGTAATCGCCGATAAGCCGCTGTGCACATCGCTTGCCGAACTTGACGAAATAGAGAAGATTGCGGCGGCAAAGGGGTTAAGCGTGAGTTGTATGTTCACCATGCGCTTTGAGCCGCTCATCGCGCCGGTGCGCGATTTTATCAAAAGCGGTGCGCTCGGCAAAATCAACAATATATATTTCGGCGGGCAACACCCGCTGATGTACGGTACGCGCCCGCGCTGGTACTACGATCATAAGTTGCACGGCGGGACGCTGAACGACATCGCGATTCACGGAATCGACGCGGTCAACGATCTATGCGGTCTGCGCGTGAGGGAAATCAACGCGGCGCGGTGCTGGAACGGCTATGCCGAAAAAGAGCCGCAATTCGGCGATTGCGGGCAGATGATGCTGACGCTTGACGGCGGCGCGGGGCTAATCGCGGACGTGTCATACGCGATTCCGAACGGCATTGCTTACGGATTTCCGCATTATTGGCAATTTTACATATGGGGCGCGGAGGGTGTACTCATCTTTTCGCCGCACGGTCAAACCGCCGTCTGTTATCTTGGCGGCGACAAGGTCCCGCGTGTTATCGGGCAGAAGCCGACCGAACGCGATTTTTTAACCGACTTTTTAAGCGTCACGCGCGGTGAGAGCGGCGTTGTTCTGCCGATGCGCGATGTGCTTGACGCGACGCGTGACACGCTGACGGTACAACAGTTCGCTGACAATACTATATAAGGGGGAGAGTTTTATGTCAAAATTGGCACTATTGGGAGGAGAAAAATCGGTAAAGACGGAAAACAGTGAGATGTTTCTG